>NZ_JBSGUP010000100.1:0-17475 GCF_053607985.1 Streptomyces sp. NPDC055078 | reverse complement strand
CCGGCACTCCGACGGACGGCGACGTCTCCACCGGCACTCCGACGGACGGCGACGTCTCCACCGGCACTCCGACGGACGGCGACGCCTCCACCGACACCCCGACGGACGCCGGGTCGGACGCCGGGCCGGGCGCCGGCACCCCGAAGGCCGCCGGGCCGGGCGCCGGCACCCCGAAGGCCGCCGGGCCGGGCGCCGACACAGCCGCCCCGCCGCCCCGCGCGGTACGGCGGCTCCTGGGCCCCGCCCGCTGGCTCCTCGGCAGACTGACCGCCGCCGCCGTCACCCTGTTCGGCGTCTCCGTACTGATCTTCGCGGCCGTGCGCGCCATGCCCGGCAGCTACTCCGACATGGTGCTCGGCCCGCTCGCCACCCCGGAGGCGAAAGCCTCCGCGGCCGAGAAGTTCGGCCTGGACCGGCCGGTGGTGGAGCAGTACGGGTACTGGCTGCTGAACGCCGCCCAGGGCGACTTCGGCACCGCCATGGCCAGCCGCACCCCGGTCAGCTCCGAACTCGCCACCCGGCTGCCCGTCACCGTCACCCTCACCGCCATCGCCCTGGCGCTGGTCGTCCTCATCGGCATCCCGCTGGGCGTCTGGACCGGCACCCGCGGCAGCGGCAGTGGCCGGGGCGCGACGGCCGGACGGCTGCTCAGCGGCATCGGGATGAGCGTGCCCGAGTTCGTGCTCGGCAGCGTGGTGGTGTTCCTCTTCACCCGCTACAGCCTCGGCCTCACCGTCGGGGACCCGGTCCCGTGGTCACAGGACCCGGCCGGCTCGATCCGGTCGCTGATCCTGCCGGCCGCCGTCCTGTCGGTGTTCTGCATCGCCGTCACCGCGCGCACCGCACGCGACGCCGTCCTCGGTGTCCTGGTCGAGCCGCACATCGCCGCCGCGGTGGCGCGCGGCGAACCGAAGGGATTCATCGTGCGGCACCACATCCTGCGCAACGCGTCGGTCCCGGTCCTGACCCTGGTCGCCACGCTGACCGCCTATCTCCTCGGGGGCACCGTCATCGTGGAGCGCCTGTTCAATCTGCCGGGCCTCGGCTCGTATCTGCTGGAGGGTCTCGACCGGCGCGACTACGCGATCATCCAGGCGGGGGTGCTCCTCGCGGCGGCCGTCTTCATCGTGACCAATCTGCTGGTGGACCTCATCAGCTCGATGATCGACCCCCGGATCGCCGCCGCGGGCGGGGAGGGCACGTCATGAGCACCGAACGGATCCACACGATCCCGCCCGCCGGGAGCGGTGACCGGGGCGGAATCCGCCGGCTGGTGGCCATGAGGGGATTCGACCCGCTGTTCCGCTGCGCGGTATGGCTGCTGGTCCTGCTCGTCACGGCCACCGCGATCGGCCATCTCACCGATCTCGCGGGCTCGCCTCAGGCGACGGTAGGGGCGCGGCTGACCCCGCCGGGCGGTGACCACCCGCTGGGCACCGACAACCTCGGCCGCTCGGTCCTGCCCCGGCTGCTCCAGGGCATCGGCACCACCCTGCTGCTGTCGTCGCTGGCCGTCCTGTGCACGGCGGTGATCAGCACCGCGCTCGGGATCGTCGCCGGCTACCGGGGCGGGCGCACGGCCGGACTCATCATGCGGCTGGGCGAAGTCCTCTACTCCTTCCCCGCGATCGTGCTCGCCGTCCTGGTCGCCGCCGTCATCGGCCCCGGCCGGACCGCCGCCCTCGCCAGCATCGTGCTGGTGACCGTGCCGCTGATGACCCGGATGGTCGGCACGGCGGCCCGCTCCGTCGCCCGGCGCGACTTCGTGGTGGCCGCCAGGATCAGCGGTGTACCGGCCGTGACCGTCATGCGGCGGCACATCCTCGCCAATGTGTCCGGCACCATCGCCGTCCACGGAACCTACGCCCTGTCCGTCGGGATCCTCGTCGAGGGCGGGCTCGGCTTCCTCGGCTACGGCGTCCAGCTCCCCGACGCCTCCCTCGGCCTGCTGATCCAGGAGGGCACCCTCTACATGGTCAACGCCCCCTGGCTGGTCATAGCGCCCGGTGTGGTGCTGGTCCTGGCGATCGTGTCGATCAATCTCATCGGCGACAGCCTCCGAGACCGTTTCGAACCCCGGGAGACGAGGTCCCTGACATGACCGCCGGTACCCCTCCATCCGCCACCAACCCCTCGCATCCCGAAGGCGCACCGCTGGTCCTGGTCGAGGACGTCGTCGCCGAGTACCACACCGCCCGGCGCACCGTCCGCGCCCTCGACGGCATCGATCTCTCGGTCGCCCGAGGGGAACGCGTCGGCATCGTCGGTGAGAGCGGTTCGGGCAAGTCCACCCTGGGACTGCTCATCGGCCGGCTGCTGCCGGACGGTACCCGCTACCCGCGCGGCCGGGTCCTGCTGGACGGCGAATCCGTACTGGATCTCCCCCCGGACCGGATCGCCCGGCTGCGCCGCGAACGGCTGGGCCTGATCGCCCAGGACCCCGTCGGCTCGCTCGACCCCACGCTGCGGATCGGCCGCCAGCTGCGGCTCGCGCTGCGCTCGGGAGGCCGTACCGCCGCCCGCCGGCCGGGAAGCGCCGAACTGTGCGCGATGCTCGACCGGGTGCTGATCCACGACCCGGAACGGGTGCTGCGGCTCTACCCCCACGAGATCTCGGGCGGGATGGCCCAGCGCGTCGCCGTCGCCATGGTCATGGCCCGCGAACCCGATCTGCTGATCGCGGACGAGCCCACCGCCGCCCTGGACAGCCAGGTGCGGCAGGAGGTCCTGAAGCTGCTCTTCTCACTGGCCGCCGAGCACGGCACCACGGTGCTGTGGCTCAGCCACGACCTCGGCGGAGTCGCCCGCTGGTGCGAGCGGATCGTGGTGATGTACGGGGGCCGGGTGGTCGAGGAGGGCCCGGCGGCCGGGGTGCTGGCCGCGCCGAAGCATCCGTACACCGCCGCGCTGGCCGCCACCGACCCGGCCCGCGCGACGATCGGACAGCGGCTGCGGACCATCGCCGGCGGACCGCCCACCGCGGGCTCGGACACCGACGGCTGTCCGTTCGCCGCCCGGTGCGACCGGGCCACCGAGGTGTGTCTGAGCGAACGTCCACCGCCGCGCACCGAAGCCGCGCGCACCGTCGCCTGCCACCACCCCGCCCCCGCGGCGGCCGACCCGGCCGGACCGCCGGCCGAACGCACCGCGGAGGCGGCCCGATGAGTATTCCGGACACCGCCGGCCCACCGGTACTCGAACTCGACGACGTCTCCGTCGTCTTCACCTCGGGCCGCGGCCGGGCCCGGCGGGCCCTCAAGGCCATGGACGCGATCAGCTTCGGCGTCGCGGCCGGTGAGACCCTCGGCCTGGTCGGCGAGTCCGGCTCGGGCAAGTCGACCACCGGCTCGGTCGCCCTCGGGCTGCGGACCCCCACCACCGGCACCGTACGCTTCCTCGGCGCGCCCTTCGGCTCCCCCGGGAAGCGGGCCGGCGCCCTCCAGGCCGTACTGCAGAATCCGCACTGGTCCCTCAACCCCCGGCTGACCGTCGCCGAGTCGGTGGCCGAACCGCTGGCCGCGGTGTCCGGCGGGCGGCTGCGCTCCCACGCACCCGCCGCCCTGCGGATACTCGACCGGGTCGGCCTCGGCGGCACCTTCGCGGACCGGCTGCCGCACGAACTGTCCGGCGGGCAGCGCCAGCGGGTCGCCATCGCCCGGTCGCTGGTCACCCGCCCGAAGTTCGTCGTCTTCGACGAGGCGGTGAGCGCCCTGGACGTCTCCGTCCAGGCACAGATCCTCAATCTGATCCACGACCTTCAGGCCGAACACGGCTTCGGGGCGCTGTTCATCTCCCACGACCTGGCCGCGGTCCGCTATCTGGCCCACCGCATCGCGGTGATGCGCAGCGGATCCGTGGTCGAACTGGCGGAGACACAGAGCTTCTACGCCAAGCCCGCACACCCCTACTCACAGCAACTCCTGGAGACGCTATGACCACCGCCACACCCCCCGCCGCCCTGCACCCGGAAGGCCCCCGGCTGGTCTCGGTCGCCGAACCGAGCGGCCCCGGCAAGGGCAACGCGGACTTCGGCCGCCCCCTCGTGCCCCGCCCGAGCCCCGGCCGCGAGTCCGTGTCGTACGACTTCCCCGGAGTCGAGGTCGGCACCGCCCAGTACGCCGAGGGCCCCACCGGCGCGACCGTCATCCATGTACCGGCGGGCGCCCGGATGTCCATCGACGAGCGCGGCGGCGCGATCGGCCTGCTCTCCAGCGACAAGCAGTACACCCACGCGGTCTGTCTCGCGGGCGGTTCGCTGTACGGCCTGGCCGCCACCGCCGGGGTCAACGAGGAGTTGCTGCGGAGCAACGAGAACCGGGTCGGCTGGAGCGACCTCAAGCTCGCCAGCGGCGCGATCGTCTACGACTTCGCCGCCCGCGACAACTCGGTCGTCCCCGACGCGGCCCTCGGCGCCGCCGCCCTGCGCAACGCCGCACACGGCGCCTTCCCGGTCGGCCGCTGCGGCGGGGGCATCAGCGCCTCGGTCGGCAAGGTCGACCAGGGCCGCTGCGAATTCGCGGGCCAGGGCGCGGCGTTCCGCCGGCTCGGCGACATCAGGATCCTCGCCGCGACCGTCGTCAACGCCGTCGGTGTGATCGTCGACCGGAACGGCACCGTGGTCCGGGGCAACTACGACAGCGCCACCGGCACCCGCCGGCTCCCGGCGCTGGACTACGAGGCCGCGTTCGCCGACACGGGGGCCGCGCCCGCCACCGCGGCGGGCAACACCACCATCTCCGTGGTGATCACCAATGTCCGCCTCGGGGACAAGGAGCTGAGAATGTTCGGCCGCCAGGTGCACAGCTCCATGCACCGGGGCATCCAGCCCTTCCACACCAACATGGACGGGGACACCCTGTTCACCCTCACCACCGACGAGGTCGAACTCCCCTCCTCCCCTTCGCGGCTCGGCGCGCACGCCCTGACATCCGTCGGGCTCGGCGCGGTCGCCTCCGAGGTCATGTGGGACGCGATCCTGAGCAGCGCCCTGTGATCCCTGCCGAAACCGGCCGGGCGGGACGGGACACCACCGTCACCCCGCGTCCCCTCCCGCACCTCACCGTCGACGAGACCGACCCCTGGCGGCGCGGCCGTACCACCGGCCGGGCCTTCCGCGAGCGGATCCGCGCCGGTCTCACCGCGTACCGGGACCTGTTCACGGCCGTACGGGTGGATCCCGCCGACCTGCGGCCGTACGGGGAAGCGGCCCTGGCGGCGACCGAGCGGTGGGCACCCCGGCTGCACCGGGAGCTGATCGGGACGGCGGCGGGCGCGGAGACCGAACCCTGGCACATCGGTCTGCTGAACGCGCGCACCGAGGTCCTCGCCACCGTCGGCGCCACCGCGGAGGGCGAGTGCTCGACGGCGGTCTGGGTCGGCGGCGGCGGAGCGCCGCACACCATCCAGACCTGGGACTGGCACGCGGAGTTCGCGGACGCCAGGACCCTGGCCGCGCTGCGCACGGAGTCGGGGCGCACGGTGCGCACCTTCACCGAGGCGGGCATCCTCGCCAAGATCGGGCTCAACTCCGGGGGACTGGGGCTGCACTTCAACATCCTCAGCCACCGCGACGACGGCGCGGGCATCGGGGTGCCGGTGCACCTGGTGGCGCGGCGGGTACTGGAGGAGGCCACCACGGTCGCCGAAGCCCGGGACATCGCCGCATCGGCGGCGGTCTCCGCGTCCACGGTGCTGACCGTCGTCGCCCACGACGGCGGGCGCGGCGACGCCGGGTGTGTGGAGCTGAGCCCCGCCGGCACGGCGCTGATCCGGCCGGACTCCGACGGTGTGCTCGTCCACACCAATCACTTCCTGGACCCGGTGCTGGCCGGGGGCGAGCAGGCGGCCCCGACCGCCAGCACCTTCCCCCGCCACCGCAGACTCATGGCGCGACAGGCACTGCTGAAGGACGACGACCCGCGGCGCTGGACCGAACTGATGCTGTCGCACGAGGCGGACGGCGCGCCGATCTGCTGTCATCCCCAGCCAGGACTGCCGTCCCATCAGCAGTGGAGCACCCTGCTGACCGTCAGCCTGGACTTCGTGGCCGGGCGGCTCCGGTATCACAGCGGCGGACCGTGCACGGCCGGGGCCGACGCCTGGCAGTGGTTCTGACCTCCTGATTCTCCTCGCCGACTCAACGAAAGGCTCCTCGGCCATGTCCCAGGCCCGGCTGACTGAAATCGCCCGCTATCCGGTGAAGGGCTTCCCCGGGCACACCCTGCCCGATGTCACCCTGGTCCCGGGCCGGGGACTGCCGATGGACCGCGTCTGCGGCGTGCTCAACGGCACCGTCGAGGCCGGGGAGGACGGCGGCTGGCTCGACAGCGTGGCATTCCTGCGACTGCTGCGGAACGCCGAACTCGCGCGCTACGACGTGACGGTGGTCGGGGAACCGGCGGGCGGGGGAGACGGTGTCCTGCGGATCACCGCGCCGGACGGCCGTTCGGCCGAGATCGTGACCGGCGCCGACGGCCGCCCCCGCCCGGCCGGTCCGGCGCGCGCCGACGCGGAGCTGGGCGACTGGTTCCCGGCGGGCCCGCGGGGAGCCGTACGGCTGAGAGGGCCGGGGACGCCCCTGTGGGACTGGCCCGACGCGGCGGTCTCCCTCATCAATCTCGACAGCCTGGACGATCTGGCGGCCGTCTCCGGGCGGCCGGTGGACCGGCGCAGATTCCGCGCCAATCTGTATGTGTCGGGGCTCGGCGCCTGGCAGGAGTTCGGCCTGCTGGGCCATCGCGTCCGGCTCGGGGACGCCGAGCTGGAGATCGTCCAGACCACGGAAAGGTGTCGCGCCACGACCGTCGAACCCGGCACCGGGCGGCGGAACCTCCCCGTGCCGGTCCTGCTGGCCTCCCGGTACGGGCATCTGTGCTGCGGTGTGTACGCCCGCGTCGTACGCGGCGGTACGGTCGCCCCCGGCGACGCGCTGACCGATCTCGGCCCGCTGGTGGACCCGGCCACCCTGCCCGCCATCGACCCGGGGTGGCCCCGCCCGGCCGAGCTGGCCGCCCGTACGGCCGAGAGCCCCACCGTGTCCAGCCTCACCTTCCGCGACCCGGCCGGAGCCCGGTGCCGTCCGGGGCAGCATCTGCGGGTGCACCTCACCGACGGCGCGGGGCCGCCGATGTGGCGCTGCTACACCGTCACCGGCTCCTCGCCGACCGGTATGCGGATCAGTGTGAAGCGGGTGGACGACGGCCGGGTGTCGCCCCTGCTGCACACGCTGCCGACCGGGAGCCGGGTGCTGGTGTCCGGCCCGTACGGTGACGAACTGACCGCCCCGGACAGTGCCCGGCCGCTGTTGCTCGCCTGCGCGGGCATCGGCGTCACCCCCGTGCTGCCGGTGCTGCGGCACCTGGTCGAGGAGAACCCCAAGCGGGCGGTGACCGTGCTCAACGTGGTCCGCACCACCGCCGAGACTCCGCTGTGGGAGGAGGTGACCGGGCTCCTCGTGAAGCTGCCGAACTCGTCCCACCGGCTGTATGTGAGCGCACCCGACCCCGGCGCACCGCTGCCCGACGGCGCCCTCAGGGGGCGGCCGTCCCCGGCCGAGGTGGCCGCGCTGGCCGAACCGGCCGCTTCCACCGAGGTGTATCTGTGCGGCCCCCGCGGTTTCGTACAGGGCGTACGGGAGGCGCTCGTCGCGGCGGGGGTGCCGGACGACGCCATCTCCGACGAACTGTTCTTCACCCCCGGTGAGATACCGCTGGAGGAACTGCCGCCACCGCTGCCCGGCCCGTTCACGGTCGACTTCTCCGTCGCGGGCATCCGGGCCGTCTGGTCGGCGGCCGATGGCACCCTGCTCGACCTCGCAGAGTCCGCCGGACTCGACCTGCCGTCGGCCTGCCGCTCGGGCGGCTGCGGCAGCTGCCGCCAGCGCGTCACCGGCGAGGTCCACCACCTGATCACTCCCGCGGTGCCCGTGGCTCCCGGACAGGCGCTGCTGTGCTGTGCGGTGCCGAAGGGGGATGTGACCGTGCGGGCGTGAGGTCACGACGCGTGAGCCCGGGACCCGTCAGTCGAGGACCGCGACGGCCTCCACCTCGACCAGATGGTCGGGCGCGGCCAGCGCCGCGACGCCCAGCAGCGTGCCCGGCGCGAGCGGGGTGACTCCCAGCTTCGCCGCCGCCCGGGAGATCCCCTCCAGGAGCAGGGGCATCTTGTCGGGAGTCCAGTCGACGACGTAGACGGTCAGCTTCGCCACATCGTCGAAGGAGGCACCCGCCCCGGCGAGCGCGGTGCCGATGTTGAGGTAGCTCTGCTCGACCTGGGCGGCGAGGTCGCCCGTACCGACGACGGCCCCGTCGGCGTCGACGGCGACCTGCCCGGCGATGAAGACCTGCCGGGAACCGGTCGCGATCGACACCTGCCGGTAGGCACCGACCTTCGGCAGTCCGCGGGGATCGACCAGGGTAATGGCCATACTGCCCGCCTCCTTGTCCATGGGCGCCCGGGGGCCTGCTGCCCCCGGTCTCTTGTGGTTACTCGGGAACCGTAGGAGAGTGGCGGCTGACATGGAAGAACGCACTTTTCAGTGACTGGGGAACCTGATGGTGACCAAGCAGGCCGATGGCTCACTCGACGAAGCGGATCTGACGCGCGCGGACTCCCTGGCGCGGGAGATCTTTTCGGACATCGCCAACAAGTGGGCGTTTCTCATCATCGAGACACTCGGTGCGGGCACCCTGCGCTTCAGTGAGCTGCGCGGGGGCATCGAGGGCATCAGCCACAAGATGCTCACCCAGAACCTGCGCATGCTGGAGCGCAACGGCCTGGTCGACCGGGCCGTGCACCCCACCGTGCCGCCACGGGTCGAGTACACCCTCACCGAGTCGGGCCGGGCGCTGCGGGCGGCGGTGGGCGGAATGTGCGCCTGGACCCACCGGTACCTCGGTCAGATCGAGGACGCCCGCCGCCGCTTCGACGCCTGACGCCGCCCGGACCCTTTCGCGCCGGCCGGAACGGGCGCCCCGGGGGCTGCCCGGGGCGGCGCCGTCCTGTCGTCACGGGGTGCAGGCTTCGGCGATCGACAGGCTGTTCTCGTAGAGGTGGTGCCGGGTGATCCGGCCGTTCTCGACGGTCAGGCGCAGCGCGAAAGGCCCCTCGAAGGACTTGCCCGTCGCGCGTACCGTCCCCGACACCTGCCCCGTCAGGACCGCGTCGGTGCCGTCGACCAGGAAGGCGTCGACGGTGGCGCGCGCGTCCTCGGGCACGGTGTGCTCCATCAGCTCGGTGAACTGTGCGGCGCATTCGGCGGCGGTGGACCGGGGGCGGATCCACGGGACGGCGGGGTTCTCGGCGAGCTGCCAGTCGACCTCGTCGGCGAAGAGCGCGACGAGCCGCCCGGTCTCCCCGGCCAGCCGGGCGGCGAGGAACTCCCGTACGACGGCCCGGGTGGCGTCGGCGACGGAACCCGCGGTGGTGGCGGGACCCGCGGTGGTGACGGGCGACGTGTCGGACATGGCGCTCTCCTCGCGGCTGCGGCCGGATTCCGGCGGGGGTTTCCGCCGAGGGGTGCGATCCTGCCGGGGGAGGGGGGACCGGTCGATTACCCCGGAGGTCATGGGCGGCCGGTGCCGCCCCTGACCGGCCGCGATACGGATGGATCCCGGTGGAGGGTCAGTTCAGCATCTTCCCGTAGACCTCGGGTCTGCGCGCCTTGGTGACGGCGGCCACCACCGCGCCGAAGGCGAAGCACACGACGATGGCGACACCGACCGTCACGGCGGCGGCGCGGCTGCCGACGAGCAGCTCGAAGTTGTCGATCACCAGGTACAGGACCAGACAGAGGCCCACCAGGGCGAGGACCGGTGCGATGGTCGAGTTCCAGATGGGGTCGTTCCGCCGGCCGCGCTGGTGGAAGACGATGGCCGAGAGGCTGGTGAGCGCCATCAGCACGATGATGCCCAGCGACGCCGAGCCGGAGAGCCAGGTGTAGATCTCGGTGACCGGATCCAGTCCGGCCACGGTGAGCGCGCCGAGCACGACGACGGTCAGCGCGGTCACGACGAACGACGACCGGGACGGTGCGCGGTGCCGGGGGTGCACCTCGCAGAGCGAGGTCGGCAGCAGGCCCGCGTTGGCGAGGTTGAACTGGTAGCGCGCCACCACATTGTGGAAGGAGAGCGCACACGCGAAGATGCTGGTCACCAGGAGGATCTGGACGATGTCCTTCATCAGCGGCGCCACATACTGGGCCGACAGATTCGGCATCAGCCCCGCCGGGTCGGCGGCGGCGACTTCCGCCACGCGCTGTGACCCGGCGCCGACGGCCTGCGTCCAGGAAGTGAACGCGTAGAGCACCCCGATGGAGATCACCGCGATATAGGTGGCCCGTGGGACGGTCCGGTCCGGTTCCGCCGCCTCGCTGCGGAACACCGCGGTCGCCTCGAATCCGAAGAACGCGAAGAACGCGAACATCAAGCCGAGCCCGGGCGCTCCGTCGAGCATCTGGGCCGGGTTGAGGGGCGCCGCGGACAGTCCCGACTCGCCGCCGCGCAGCACGATGGCCACGCCGATGACGAGGATGACGACCACTTCGAGGACGAGGACGGCGCCGAGGACCTTGGCGCTCACCTCGATATCGCGGTAGCCGAGGAGGGCGACGGCGGCGAGGGCGGCGAAGGCGAGAATCCACCACTCGACCGTGATATCGAGATAGCTGTCGAGTGCGGCGGACGCCGCGGTGCCGAAGTAGGCGTAGAGACTGATCAGGAGAACCGTGTAGGACGCGAGCGCGAGCGACGCCGTGCCTGCTCCCGTGATCTTTCCCAGACCGGCCTGGACGTAGGAGTAGAAGGCGCCGGCATTCTTCACGTACTTGCTCATCAGGGTGAAGCCGACGGCGAACAGACAGAGAATGACCGCCGCGCCGAGGAAATACGTCGGTGCGGTGGCGTTGCCGCTGAGGGCGAACACCGTCGGGAGGACCACGGATGTCGCGCCCAGCGGTGCCACGGCCGCGACCACCATGAACACGATCGAGCCGACACCGAGTCCGCGGTGGAGCAGCGCGGCCTCCTCACGCGTATCGGATGCCTTTGCCGGGGGATCGCCTATTGCTGCCATTGCGCATATCTCCTTGAGTGCGGGTTCTCCTGCGTCGCATCGGATTCACTGTGCGGCGTCGCGGCCGGCTCGAACGCCGGCGGCGACCGCACGTGAGGTGGGCCACACACTACTAGGGCGCTCGCCCTAGTCAAGAGCCCCAGGCAAAGGCCCTATAAAATGCGGCACGCCGGTCAGGGGGCGGCCTCCGGCGCGGAACCGGCCAGTGGAAAGGGGTCCGCACCCGGTCTCCGGCGGGCGTGCTACGGTCGGTCTTGGGCGTTTGCCCAAGAAGGTCGGAGCTGATGAGAGGCGTATGCAGTGGCCCGAATGACACTGGCGGAACGCAGGCGGCTCCTGCTGGCGGCGGCGGCCAAAGTGATCGGCCAGGACGGCATCGCGAACACCACGACGCGCGCCATCACCGACGAGGCGGGAATGCCTCGCGGGACTTTTCACTACTGCTTCGACTCAAAGGACCATCTGCTCGCAGAGCTGATGAAGAGCCATGTCAAGGACATGGTCGATACAGCGGTCGCGGACTGGGACGACAGCAGGCCGCTGATAGAGAACCTTACGGCCGGACTGAACGCGTTCCTGAGTGTCGGCAGCGCCCACCCGCAGGAAGAACTGATCGGCTACGACCTCGTCCTCTATGCCCTGCGGTCCGCCGATCCGGCGATGGCGGCCACGGAATACCAGGACTACGACCGCCAGGCCAGGGTCTATCTGGAGTTCGTGGCGGAGCGCGCCGGGATCACCTGGGAAACCCCCATGCAGCCGCTGGCCCGGATGTTCTCGTCGATGATCGACGGCTCGATGCTGCACTGGCTGGCCGACGGCGACATCGACTCCACCCGTGCGTCGATCGACGCCTTCGCCCGCGCGCTCGCGAGCCTGGCGCGACCGGCGCCCTGACGGCGCGAGCGGCCGCAGTGCCTCACTGCCTCAGCGCCTCCGGGAGGGCCTTGCGGACCGGCCGGAGATCCGGCCCGCAGGACCCGGGCGCGGTCACCGGGCGAGATCGCGGCCGATGATCTCTTTCCTGGGTTCGTTGCAGCCGGCCCAGACCTGGTGACCTCCGGCCCCGGAGAGCCCTGCCGTCCCGCCGCCGGCCACACCGATCGCGGCACGGCGCGCGCGTCGGCGAACTCCTCGGCGGCGGGCCAGACCTCCCGCTGGCGGAACGACCGTACGGACGCCCGGAAGCCGTCGTGGTCCTCGTCGTAGCGAGCGCGCCCCGTCAGGCGGCCCTTCTGAACAGGGCGGCCAGGGCCTGACCACCGCCGATGCACATGGTGACGACGCCCGTTTCGAGGTCGCGGCGTACCAGGTCCTTCGCCACCCGCAGGGAGAGGATCGCGCCCGTGGCACCGACCGGGTGGCCCAGCGCGATGGCACCGCCATAGGGATTGACCCGCTCGGGGTCGAGTCTGGCGTCGCGGATCACGGCGACCGCCTGGGCGGCGAACGCCTCATTGACCTCGAACGTGTCGATGCTGGAGGGGGAAGTCCCCGTCCGCTCGAACAGCCTGGCCAGCGCCGCGACCGGGGCGTAGCCCATGAGACCCGGCTCGACCGCGGCGGTCGCGACCGCCTCCAGCGTCGCCAGCCCCTTGAGACCACGCTCGCGTACGGCCGCGCCGGTCGCCAGTACGACGGCGGCGGCACCGTCGTTGATCCCGGAGGCGTTGCCCGCCGTCACCGTGCCGCCCTCCTGGAACGCCGGCCGCAGCCGGCCGAGACCCTCCAGTGTCGTATCCGGCCGGGGGTGTTCGTCATGCGCCACGGTCTTCGGAGCACGACCGCCGCTCCCGACGGCGACGATCTCCTCCGCGAACGCGGCGCGGGCCGGCTCGCGCGCCGCCTTCCGCTGGGAGAGCAACGCGAACTCGTCCTGTTCGCCGCGTGTCACGCGGTACCTCGCGGCGACGTTCTCGGCGGTGATCCCCATGTGCACGTGGTCGAACGGGTCGGTGAGCATCAGCACGGTGCCGTCCACCAGCTTCCGGTCGCCGAGGCGTGTGCTGCCGCGCGGGGTGAAGTCGTAGAACGGCATACGGCTCATGGACTCGTCACCGCCCGCCAGCGCCAGGTCGACCCCGCCCCAGCGCATCTGCATGGCGGCCGACCAGATGGCCTGCAAGCCGGAGCCGCAGAGCCGGTTGACCGTGTACGCGGGGGTCTTCGCCGGCAGGCCCGCGCCGAGCGCGACTCTTCTCGCGTTGAACGCGTCGGCGCCGACCTGGCCGATGCACCCCATGACCACTTCCCCGATGTCCGCCGCATCCACGCCCGCGCGCTCAAGGGCGGCGCGTGCCGCCGAGGCGCCCAGTTCATGGGCGGGTACGTCCTTGAGCGCGCCGAGGAATGCGCCGGTCGGCGTTCGCGCTCCCTCGACAACGACGATCGGCTCCTGTGCACTCACGACAACCACCTTTCAAGGAGTTTCCGACAACGGGCGGACGGGCGAACGAGCGGGGGAGCGGCGGGCTCACGGCAGACCGGGCAGACCGGGGCAGGCTCAGCGGATCTCGCGCTTGAGGATCTTTCCGGTGGCGTTCATCGGCAGCGCTTCACGGAACTCGACGACGCGCGGGTACTTGTAGGACGCGAACTGTGCCTTGCCCCACGCGATGAGTTCACCCTCGGTCAGCGCGGCACCGGGCTTCCTGACGACGACGGCCTTGATCTCCTCGCCGTGGGACTCGTGCGGGAATCCGACCACCGCCACGAGCGAGACACCCGGGTGGGTGATCAGCACTTCTTCCAGCTCGCGCGGGTACACGTTGTAACCGCCGCGGATGATCATGTCCTTGGAGCGGTCGACGACGTAGTAGAAACCGTCCGAGTCCTTCCTGGCGAGGTCGCCGGAGCGGAACCAGCCGTCCCGGACCGCCTCCGCGGTGGCCTCGGGCCGCCCGTGGTAGCCCTTGAACACATTGTGTCCCTTGATCGCGATCTCGCCGATCGCGTCCGGGCCTTCGGGCACATCGGTCCAGTCGTCGTTCACGAGCTTCATCTCGACGCCCGGGACCGGTGTGCCGACCGAGCCGATCCGGGGCTCCTCGCCCCATACCCCGAACGACGCGATCGGAGAGGTCTCCGACAGCCCGTAGCCCTCAAGGATCGTGACCCCGAGGCGCTGTTCGACCTCACGGTGGATGCCGACCGGCAGGGCCGAGCCGCCGGAGACCGCGACCCGCAGGTTCCCGGCGATCGAGGCGACGTCCACCCCGTCGCCGAGTGCGCCCAGCAGGCGCCAGTACATCGTCGGGACGCCGGCGAAGAACGTCACCCGGTTCGACAGCATCAGGTCGAGTGCGGCCCTGGCGTCGAAGCGCGGCAGCATGACCATGGTGCCGCCGTACGCGAGAGCGGTGTTCTGGACGACGGTCTGACCGAAGGAGTGGAACAGCGGCAGGGCGCACAGGAAGGTGTCGGGGCGGCTCGCGTCGACACCGAAGACCGCCTCGGCCGTCAGCGCGTTGTCGCGCATATTGCGGTGCCGAAGCTCCGCGCCCTTGGGCCGGCCCGTGGTGCCCGAGGTGTAGAGGATGACCGCCGTGTCGTCGTCATCGGCCCGGACCGTCTCGAACGCCGTCGGCTGCTCGGCCAGGGAGGGCCCGAGGTACTCCGCCTCCACCAGAGCCCCCACCGGCGCCGCCGCCGGGCCGGCCGGGCCGGTGTCGGGCTCGATGAGGAAGAACTCGGTGCAGGACCCGGTGTCCCGGAAGCCCTCCCACGCCGCCTCGCCGGTCGGCAGGCCGCCGCCCGCACCCCCGTAGGCGAAGAGCATCCTGGCGCCGGAATCCGCCAGATGGTAGGCCACCTCCCGGCCCTTCAGCAGGACGTTGAGCGGCACGATGACGGCACCGGCCTTGAGGATTCCGTAGTAGACGACCGTGAAGCACGGCAGATTGGGGCACGACAGCGCGACCCTGTCGCCCGGCTGGATCCCGCGTGAGACGAGCAGGTTCGCCACCTGGTTCGCCGCGGCGTCGACCTGCGCGTACGTCAGCCGGGTGGCGCCGTGGACGATCGCCGTGCGGTCGGGATACCGCTCGGCCGAATGCTCTAGGAACGTTGCGAGGCTGGTCATATCGGGTGGGTGCTTTCCGGTTCGCCGGTGATCTGGTCGCCGGCTGTCTGACGGACGTGGCTCAACTGAATCCGGGGATCTGTCCGCCGTGGACCGGTACGACGGCGCCGTTCATGAAGGACGAGGCAGGGTCGGCGAGCCAGGCGATGACCTCGGCCACATCGGCGGGAGCGCCGAGCCGGCCGACCGGGATGTCGCCGACGATGGCCTCGACCGCCTCGTCGACGCTCACCGACATCGCGGCGGCGATCTTGGCCTGTTCGGCCCTGCCCATGTCCGTCACGATGTAGCCGGGTGCGACCGCGTTGGTGCGGATGCCGTGTGCGGCGAGTTCCTGGGACAGGAGCCTGGTGAGACCGACGACGGCGTGCTTGGTGACGACATAGGTGCCGTACTCGGGCAGGGCGGCGACGCCGAGCGTCGAGGCGACGTTGATGATGGATCCCCGCCGGGCCGACTTCATGGCGGGCAGGACCGCACGGGTCATGTTCACCGTCCCGAGGACATTGACCCGCCATGAGGTCTCCCAGTCGGCGTCGCTGATGTCCTCGAAGGCGGTCACGCCCACGGCGGTGCCGGCGTTGTTCACCAGGATGCCGATGTCGCCCAGTTCCGCCGCGGCGGTCCTGACGCCTTCGCGGGCGCTGTCGGCCTTCGAGATGTCGATGGCCACGGCGATGCTCCTGCGTCCGAGACGCCGGATCAGTTCGGCGGTCTCCTCCAGTTCGGCGGGGCTGTTCCCGATGCCGATACCCGCCACATCGAGTTCGGGCACCGGGCGGGCGAGGTCCGCCACCGCGACGTCGGCTCCGGCTTCGGCCAGGCGCAGGGCGATGGCCCGGCCCATGCCCCGGGCGCGGCCGGCGCCGGTGACGAGTGCTGTCTGTCCCTGGAGCGTTCCCATGGTCGCCTACCTGGTGATTGTCGAGACGGTTTCGAGTAGTTGGTCGGAGTAGCCCGCCGACATACCGGCGTCGACGTTGATGGCCTGTCCGGTGATCGCGGACGAGGCAGGCGAGGCCAGGAAGGCGATGACGGCGGCGACCTGTCCGGCGGTGATCGTCGATCCGAGAGGTGAGGCGAGTCTGCTGATCTCGCGCTCCAGGTCGCCGTTCTCCTGGGCTCGGAGCATGGGCGTCTCGACCGAGCTGGGGCAGACACAGTTGACACGGATGCCGCGAGCGCCGTACTCGATGGCCGCGACCCGGGTCAGGGCGATGACCGCGGCCTTGGAGGCGGCGTAGGGTCCGTAGCCGCTGAGACCGATGTATCCGGCCATCGAAGCGGTGTTGACGATGGCCGAGCCCTCGGGCATGACCCGTGCGCCGTACTTGATGCCCAGCAGCACGCCCCAGGTGTTGACGTCGATATGCCGCCTCAGGTCCTCGGGTCCCACCCGGTCGATCTCGGTCTCGGCCATGACGCCCGCGTTGTTGACGACCACATCGACACGGCCGTGGCGCGCGGTGACCTCGGCGAAGAGGTGCTCCACACTCGTGGCGTCACCGACGTCGGTCCTGATGAACGTCCCGCCGACGGCGTCCGCGGAGGCGCTCGCGTCGCTGAGATCGGCGAGTACCACCCGGCCGCCCTCACGGGCGAGGAGCGAGGCCGTGGCGCTGCCGATACCGGACGCGGCGCCGGTGACGACGCAGACCTTGTGATCAAAGGTGCCCATGGTGGTCGGTTCTCCTGTTCCGGACGATGGGGCCGGGCGACGGCAGGGCCTGACCCGGACGGGCGGGCCCGGGCCGGGCCCGCGGGCCGGCCCGGGAGTCAGAGCGCCGGGACACGCTCGTCCGCGTCGAACCGCTTCCGGAGATCTGCCACTCCGAACCGGTCGCGGATCTCGGCCAGCACCGCCTGATACACCTGTGTCTGGACGTAGTTGGCGTTGCGAGGTGTGTCGATGTACTGCACATCGCCGCGCAGATTCGGCCGGTGGGTGCGCTTCAGCTCCGAGAACGTCGACTTGTCGGCTCCCTTGAGGGTCAGATCCATCGCCACGAGCTGCGCCATCTCCTCGAACCGGTGGTAGGCGGCGTCGGCGAACTCGATGAACCCCACCACGTACAGCGAGTCGACCGTACGGTTGAAGATGTTCAGGTAGAGCTGCGGGTGACCGCTCCGCCACTCGAACAGCGATTCGTCCACGAATGGGACCTTGTACTCGTATCCGGTGGCCAGCACGACCAGATCGACCTGCTCGCGCGTGCCGTCGGCGAAGACGACGTCGCCGCCGTCGAGCCGCGCGACATCGGGCTTCGGGGTGAGGTCGCCGTGCTGCAGGTAATGGATGACCTGGTCGTTGACGATGGGGTGGG
>NZ_JBSGUP010000099.1:0-17482 GCF_053607985.1 Streptomyces sp. NPDC055078 | reverse complement strand
GTGATAGCAGATCAGGCTTCTGGGGACCAGGTGGAGCGCCCTGCTGGACGAACGACCTGGTACCCAGAAGCCTGATCTGCTAGGGGTTGCCTGGGTCGACGGCAGACGGGATGACAGCTCCCCACCCTCACCACGACCCGGTCAGTAGTCGCAGTGCGGGCCCCGGCCATCCCGGAGCCTGAGCTCCCCCGCCGGAGGCATAGGTCTTTGACGGGCAGCCGACGGATCAGGCCGGGTTCACCTCATCGAGCCCTTAGCTCTGAAGACGCGCGGCTTGGCGGTCCGGGCCGGAGCGGGGAGGAGACAGGAGCGGCGGCCCGGGGGAGCCGGGCCGCGCGGCGAGCGGAGCGAGGCGCCTTGATGACGTAGAGAAAGTTTGAACCACAGACGGGGCTGAGCCTCTGTCCCGGGTCACAACGGGTACGAGACCTCAAGGTCTTCGCCGGGTAGGTGGAACTCCTCCAGGGCGAGGGGCTTGGCCGCTTCGTTGCTTGTCACGCGGAAGACGTGGAGCATCGGCACCCCGTCTGGCAACCGGAGGGCCTGGGCCTGGTCCGGGAGGGGCATGCGGGCGCGGAGGTGCTCGGTGAAGTGGAGTTCGTGGCCGAGTTCGGTGAGTCGCTCGTACAGCTCGGGGGCCGGCGGTGGGGCCTCGTCCTCGTACTTCGTTCCGATGAGGACGGAGAACGGGATGTACGTGCGGTGGAGTTGGCGGAGGCGGCCGTGGTCGGCGGTCTGAAGGCCGTCGTACGTGAACATGGGCTCGCCGGGCGGGATGCGTAGCAGATCAGCCAGGGCGAGCGGGGCATCCGTGCGTGTGAGTGTGGTGCTTTCGCTGTCGGTCCAGCGGATGCCGTCGGCCTCGATGTACCGGCCGTCGGGGGTACGGCGGACTCCGCGCGGGCGCGTGAGGCTTGGGCGGTTGTGCGGGGAGCGGGCGAAGGTGCCGCGGCCCATGATCGCTTCGACGAGACCGGATGCCCGTAGCTCGTTGAGGCCCTGTCGCACGGTGGGGCGGGTCACCCCGAACTGCTTGGCGAGGGTTTCCTCCGAGGGGAGCGGCTGGCCTGCGGGGAAGGTGCCGTTGAGGATGCCTTCGCGCAGGTAGTCGGCGATCTGCCGGTACTTGGGCGGTGTCTTCTCGGGCGGCATGTGGTCTCTCCTGGCGGCCGTGTCCGTGTCGGTGGTTGATCTGATCCCGTAGCTGATCGCTCGACCTGGTGACAGCCTCTCTCATGACAAGTGGCTTGACAACCCGTACTACGGGTTGCACTGTTGGAACTCCACCCGTACTACGGGTGGTCTAGCAACCCGAAAGAGTCTCTTTCGGGTGTGAGACCAGAGGAGTTCAGTACGTGGCAGCCCTTCCGATCGATACGGCGAAGTTCACGGGGATCATCTGCGCGGTCGCGCCGTCCCCGCGTGTCGCCAACCGCGAGACCGGACAGCTCAAGATCGACCGCGAATCCGGGAAGACGATGTTCCAGGTCGGCCTGTGCCTCATGAGCGGGACGACGGCCGAGGTCGTGAACGTGAGCGTTCCCGGTGAGCCGTCCGGCGTTCAGCTCGGTATGCCGTTGCAGGTGCGCAACCTCATCGCCATGCCGTGGGAGAACGACGGACGGCACGGCATCGCCTTCCGTGCCGAAGAGATCAAGCCCCTGGCCGCTGCGGCGGGGAAGGGGGCCGGCCAGTGATTGTTCTGGCCACCAACCATGATGCCGGTGCTGTCTGGCTGAGCTGGGTACTGCTGGTGGCCGTGGTGTTGGGGGCGGGCCTGCTCATCGCGGGCCCGGCCCTGAGCCGCCGCTACCCGGTGGCCTTGTGGCTGGCGCTCGGCTACCCGATGGCCTGCCTCCGAGTCGTACGGACCTGGCGGGCCCTGATGGCCGGTTGCGGCCTGGCTACGAGCCGCAAGGCCGCGCTGACCGTGGTCTCCGGGCTCGTCGGCAACGGGTCGGCTCCACCGCATCCCCGCCTGCCGCGCCTGGGGTTCGTCCGCCCGACCAGTGCGGGCTTCTGGACGCTGGTCCGGCTGCTGCCGGGGCAGACCCCGGAGGACTTCATCAAGGCGGCGCCCGCCATGGCCCATGCCTGGGAGGTGCACGCGGTGCGGGTGTCCGCGTGGAAGCCCGGTCTCGTACGCGTCACTGCGTCGGCGACCGACCCCCTGCGTGCGCCGCGAACAGCCAAGCGTCCTGGGCCCGGACGGCTGTTACACGTCGTCGTCGGCGCGCTGGAAACCGGCGCTCACTGGGTCATCGACCTGCGGCGGGTGCCTCACTGGCTCATCGTCGGGGCCACGCGCTCCGGGAAATCGACGCTCATCAACGCCCTTGTCGCGGGCCTGGCACCGCAACCCGTCGCGCTGGTGGGCATTGACTGCAAAGGCGGCATGGAGCTGTCCCTCTACGGGCCCCGACTGTCCGCACTGGCGACGAACCGCGCACAGGCGGTCAAGCTCCTGTCCGCGCTCGTGGACATGACGCTCGACCGGATGGCGGTCTGCCGTGCGGCGCGTGTCCGCAACGTCTGGGGACTGCCGGACGACGAACGACCGGTCCCGGTGGTCCTGATCGTGGACGAGATCGCGGAACTGTTCCTCATCGCGAGCCGGAGCGAAAAGGACGAGGCGCAGGCAGCGGCTACCGCGCTGATCCGGCTGGCCCAACTCGGAGCGGCCCTGGGCGTCTTCCTCGTCGTAGCCGGGCAGCGCGTCGGTTCCGACATGGGACCGGGAGTGACAGCCCTGCGGGCCCAGCTCGCCGGCCGCGTCTGCCATCGCGTGACCGACCCGGGGACGGCTGAAATGGCGCTCGGGGATCTCAACCCGGACGCGCTCAAGGCCGCTCAGGCGATCACACCCGAACAGGCCGGAACGGCCGTCCTCGCCTCCGGGGACGGCTGGGAGCGGGCGCGCTCCTACCTGATCTCGGAGACGGAGGCGGAGGCCATCGCCACCGAGTACGCGCACCTCACACCGTGCCTGCCGGAACTGGTCGACGCCATGAGTGGGACTCCCCAGGGCCCGACCGTGCACATCGAACGCGACGAGTGAAAGGGGGACGCGGTGCTGATCTCCATTTCGCTCCTGCTCCTGCTCGGACTGCTGATCCTGCTCCTCCTGCGCATCCGCTATCTGCGGTGGCCCGATGTCCTGCTCTCCGGAGTCTTCGGCTTTCTGCTGGCCAAGACAGCTGCCGCACCCGTACTTCAGGCAGCCATTGACGCGGTGTCCGGGATCCTCGGCCAGTTCCGCTTCTGACCACCGCCAACAGACAGGGAGGGCGCATGCCCGCACAAACCATCCTGGCCGGTCCAGCCAGCCCCGGTTCGCCACTCCACAAGATCAGGACCGGTTCCCGGCGGGGCGCGAAGTCGCCAAACCCGACCCCGCCAGGAACCCACTCCATCCGCCACATGAGCAGTGAAAGGAGTCGACACACATTGTCCACCAGGAAGCGCCCCCGCACCCCCGAGTGCGAGCTGCGCGAGGACGAACGCCCGACGTGCGACGGCCGGGAAGAGGTCGTCCTCGTCGGACTCGACGGCCGGGAACAGCGCCTCTGCCCGGCGCACGCAGCCGCCCTCTGGCTGACGGACCCGACCCTCCGGTTCAGCGCGAAGACGCGTCCCCAGGCCATCACCGCCGTCATGGGGCAGGCATTCGGGGGTCCGCGATGACCAAGCCTGTTCGCCTTCCCCACGGTGTGGCCGCTCTGATCGAGCGGGCGGCGACTCCGGAGTTCGATGCCTGGCGACGGAACATCGTCAGCCTCGATGGCTGCACCAATCCGATCCATCTCGTCGGCGAGGCGGCCGTGTTCGACACGGCGACGGGACAGGCGTTGCTGTCCTACTCGTCCGGTACCTACGGCGGTCGACTCCTTGTCGCGTGCGGCAATCGACGGGCGGCGGTCTGCCCGGCCTGTGCGCACGTCTACCGGGCCGACACCTATCAACTCATCCGGGCCGGACTCGTCGGAGGCAAGGGAGTCCCTGACACGGTCGGCCGGCATCCCCAAGTGTTCGCCACACTGACCGCCCCGGGCTTCGGGCCAGTGCACACACGCCGCAAGCGCGACGGCAGGGTCCATGCCTGTCGCCCGCGTGCCGCACGGGAGCTGTGCAAGCACGGTGAGCCGACCGGATGCCACACCCGGCACACGGAGTACGACCTCCGGCTCGGTGAGCCACTGTGCCCACGCTGCTACGACTACGCCGGGGCGGTGCTCTGGCAAGCCAACTCCGGGCGGCTGTGGCACCGCTTCACGGTCGAGCTGCGCCGAGAAATCGCGAAACGGGCCGGGATCTCGCGAGCGGAGATCGGCGAAGTGGCCCGGCTGTCCTACGCCAAAGTCGCGGAGTACCAGCGGCGCGGCCTGGTCCACTTCCACTCGGTCATCCGCCTCGATGGCGCGGACGGTCCCGACGCGAGTCCGCCGGACTGGGCAACCGCCGATCTTCTGACGGAGAGCGTACGGACGGCGGCCGATCTGGTCCGGCTGACGGCACCCGGCTCCGACGTCGTCGGTCCCCGCGTGCTCCGCTTCGGTGCACAGGTCGACGTACGGCCCATCACCCTGTCCGGTGCAGTCGCCGGGTACATCGCCAAGTACGCCACCAAGGGCGCCGAGACGGCCGGCACAGTCGACGGCAGGATCCACGCGGCCCGGGACCTGGTGCTCCTGCCCGTACGGGACCACGCACTCCGCATGATCAGCACATGCTGGTGGCTCGGCGGCCTCCCACCCTTCGCACCCCTCGGGCTGCGCCGGTGGGCCCACATGCTCGGCTACCGGGGCCACTTCTCCACCAAATCCCGCCACTACTCCACCACCCTGACCGCACTCCGCCTCGCCCGAGCCGAATACCGCGCTCAACAACAACGCGAAGCCTTGGGCCTCGGCGACCGGCCCACGGTCACCGTCGGACACTGGCGATTCGCCGGCCGCGGCTACTCCCCGGAGGCGGCCCTCCTCGCCACCTCGACCCATGAGGCGGGTGTGCGGCATGACGCGTGACAGGTCGGCCGAACTGCTCACCGTGCGTCAGGTGCTCGAAGAGCTGGGCGGCATCTCACGGCGCACCTTCTATCGCTGGCGGGAACTCCGGATCGCGCCGCCCTGTATCCGGCTCCCGAACGGAGAACTGCGTGTCACTCGTGGCTCCCTCAATTCCTGGCTGAGAGACAGGGCGGAGGGAGCGGCATGAAGTCCTACAAGGTGGCGGTCTGGAAGCTCAGCATCAACCGCTCTGCGAAGAAGCCGACGTACCTCGTGCGCTGGTCCGTGGATGGTGCGCCGTTCCATGAGTCGTACAAGACGAAGGCCCTGGCTGACCGCTTCCGTGCGAGGCTCCTCCGGGCTGCCGACAAGGGGGAGCCTTTCGACACGGTTGCTGGTCTGCCGGACTCGCTGCGGGGCGGTACGGCGGCGCTGTCTTTGCTGGGGCTGGCACTGAAGTACATCGATGCGCGGTGGGCGGAGGCTTCGGCCAAGCAGCGGGACAGCATTACTGATTCCCTCGCCACGGTTCTCCCCGCCCTGGTCAAGCCCGGACGGGGGCGACCTGCCTCCGAGACTCTGCGGCGGGCCCTGCGGTCATACGTGCTGCCTCCTCCGAGAAGGGAGAGGGAGCGTTCGGAGGAGATCGCGGGGGCAGTGCACTGGATCGAGAAGGCGTCACTGCCCGTAGCAGAGCTTCAGGAGATCACGAGGGTTCATGAACTGATCGATGCCCTCAGCCGCAAACTGGACGGCAAGCCTGCTTCTAGGCATACATACCGGCGGCGGCGCGCGGTGGTCTTCAACGTCTTGGAGTACGCGGTCGAGCTGGAGATGCTCACCGCCAACCCTCTCAGTCGAGTACGGCGCAAGCGGGGGAATCGAGCCGTCCAAGAAGTCGATCGCCGGGTGGTCGTCAACCCCCGGCAGGCTCGGGAGCTCCTGGCGGCCGTGACCTATGTCGGCGGCTACGAGCGGGCCAGTGGTCGGCGGTTGCGGGCGTTCTTCGGATGCCTGTACTACGCCGCACTGCGGCCTGGTGAAGCCCTTGGGCTCCGACGGTCGGATTGTGTGCTCCCAGAGAAGGGATGGGGGCGCGTCGAACTGGCAGAGACCCGTCCTGCGGCGGGCAAGGCATGGACGGATACCGGCGAGGCGCATGACCAGAGGGGCCTGAAACAGCGGGCGGAAGGTGAGGTACGGATCGTGCCCATTCCGCCTCCGCTGGTTCGGCTCCTTCGGGAGCACCTGGCGGAGTTCGGCACAGTGACGGACGGGCGGCTGTTCGCAAGCGAGAGGGGCAACGTCATCGCTGCGTCGTCGTACTCGCGTGTGTGGAAGCAGACCCGTGAGCTGGCTCTCCTACCCGGACAGGTCGCGTCCGTGATGGCGTTCCGGCCGTACGACCTGCGTCATGCAGGCGTTTCCCAGTGGCTCAACTCCGGGGTGCCTGCGCCAGAGGTGGCGGCTCGCGCGGGCCACTCGGTCGATGTCCTGCTCAAGATCTACGCGAAATGCATCGACGGGCAGGAAGAGGAGATGAACGACCGGATCATGAAGGGTCTTGAGTAGTCCACTCCACTGCTGCCGACAACGTCGGCATTGGGAGCCCCAGGGATGTGCCCTGGGGCTCCTCGCGTTTCCGGCACCATGGACGCAATACCCCTGCTGACCTGCGAAGAGACCAGCAAGATCATTACGTGGCCATTACGTGATCACTGTCATGAGGCTGCTTTTGGCGGCATCCACCTGCGCACGCAAGAAGACCCCGTTTCCAGCGTTCAAGCTGGCCACGGGGTCTTTGGGCACTTCATTCGAAGTGCCCCCGGCAGGATTCGAACCTGCGCACACGGCTCCGGAGGCCGTTGCTCTATCCCCTGAGCTACGGGGGCGCACTGTCCCGCCCGGCTTGTGGCCTCGGCGGTGACGGGTAGAACCCTACCAGCACTCGGAGGGTCACCGGGAACAGGTATTGACGAGGTCGGAGGGCCCGTCCGGTGGGGGTGTCGGGGCCGTTCGGAGGGTCCTGGCGGGGTGGGTGCCGGCGGGGGTGGGGGCTCCGGGTGGGGGGTTGGGCCGGTAGGTGAGGTGCGGGGGGTGGCGTGCGCCCTTCGGGGCATCGTGCGCACCGCGCATACCGGCTCACACCCCATGGAACACCCCCGTCTCCACCCCCTCACGTCCCCCGCACGGGGTGGAAGTAGCCAAAACCCGGACGCAGCCCCGTTCGGCGACCTACTCTCAAGTTGTGTCAGGCGTGTCCGGCCGCGTGCTCGTTGTCGATGACAACCGGGTCATCCGGCAGTTGATCAGGGTCAACCTTGAGCTGGAGGGCTTCGAGGTCGTGACCGCGGCCGATGGTGCCGAGTGCCTGGAGGTCGTGCGGGAAGTGCGGCCGGATGTGGTCACGCTCGATGTGGTCATGCCGAGGCTGGACGGCTTGCGGACGGCGGCGAGGCTGCGGGCGGACCCGGAGACGAGTCATCTGCCCGTGGCGATCATCAGTGCGTGTACGCAGTACGAGGTCGAGAGCGGTATCGCGGCAGGAGTGGACGCCTTTCTCGCCAAGCCGTTCGAACCGGCCGAACTGGTTCGTATCGTACGGCAGTTGAGGCGACGGGAGGGGCCGCCGTCGGTTGACGGCAGGCATGGGGCCGGGCGGGCGGGTAGTACGCGCGGCTGACCGGATGGCGAAACGGGTTGGCGAGGTGCCCCCTTCCCTCCCATACGCTTGTCGTCGTGACTCCCGCTGAGCTGTCCCGGACCGTGCTGCGCGCTGTGCGCCGCGCGGTGGCGGACGGTGTGCTGAGCGCGCCCGTGCCCGAGAGCGCCGGTGTCGCGCGGCCGGGTCCGGGCGGGTGCGGGGACTACGCCTCCCATGTCGCGCTGCGGCTCGCCGGGCCCGCCGGACAGTCGGCCCGTGCCGTTGCCGAGGTCCTGCGGGAGCGGATCGCCGATGAGCCGGGTGTGGCCTCCGTCGAGATCACCGGGCCCGGGTTCCTCAATATCACCCTGGCGGGCGGCTCACAGCAGGCCCTCGTACGCCGGGTACTGGAGCAGGGACTCCGGTACGGACACCGGGCACCCGGCGACGATCCGGGTGGCCGGGCTGGTGACGACGCCCCGGCCGCGCCGAGAGACTCCGGCGCCCACCTGGTCGGCCAGGGTCCGAGCCACCCGGCCGCCCCGATGGCCCCGCACGCCCCGGCCGACATGGCCGCCCCGGCCGACACGGCCGCGCCGCACGCCCCGGCCACCCCGCGCCGTTCCCACCCCCCAGGCGCCCACGCCCCGCACGCCCCAGCGGACCACGCCCCCGGCACCACCTCCACCCCCCCCTCGACCAGTACGGAAGGCGACCCCCCCGATGAGATCCGGGCCCGGGTCTGGGCCGAGGTCGTCGGCAGGATTCGGCGGAGTCAGGGGGAGAGTGAGAGGGAGGGGAGTGGAGGGCCGGCGGGGCCGCGTCCCGTGCCCGCTCCGGCCGGGGGGCGGGATCTCGGTGCCGATGCCACGCGGTGGGGGCTGCTGTCCGCCGCGGCACACGACCGGCCGAGGCTGGGCGCGTGGCTGCTGGTTCAGCACGAGAGCAACCCCCTCTTCACGGTCCGGTACGCGCACTCCCGCGCCCGCGCCCTCACCCGGGAGGCAGCGCGGCTGGGGTTCCGGGGCGAGCCCCTGGAGCGGGTGGAGACACCCGCAGGGACAGCTGCCAGGACGCCCGCCGGGGCCTCCGCCGGGACACCCGCCGGGACCTCCGCCGGGACAACTGCTAAGACACCCGCCGGGACCTCCGCAGGGACGCCCGTCAGAACACCCGCCGAGGCGACCGTGGCAGTCGTGGCAGCCGTGGCCGACCATCCGGATGTCCTCGCGGCGGCGGCCCGGCTGGGCGCCCCCGACCGGCTCGCCCGGCATCTGGAGACCACCGCGCGGGCGCTGCTCGCGTTCGAGCACACCGTGCTGCCCTCCGGGGACGAGAAACCCACGGCCGCCCACCGCTCCCGGCTCGCTCTCGCCGAAGCCGCCGGTACGGTGCTGGCCGGTGGCCTGTCCCTGCTCGGCATCAGCGCACCCGAACATCTGTGACATCTGTGAGAGAGACACCATGAGCCGTTCCGCCCACCCCGCCGGGCCCCGCCACGCCGATGTGTTCCCCGAGGGTCACTACGCGGCCCCGGCCGACGATCTCAACCAGCTCGACGACAAGGTCTGGGCCCGGACCGTCACCCGCGGCGACGACGGGGTCGTCACCGTCGGCGGACTGGAAGTGACCCGGCTGGCCGAGGAGTTCGGCACCCCCGCGTACGTCCTGGACGAGGCCGACTTCCGGGCCCGCTGCCGCGCCTGGGCCGAGGCGTTCGGCAAGGACGCGGATGTCTTCTACGCGGGGAAGGCGTTCCTGAGCCGGGCCGTCGTGCGATGGCTGCACGAAGAAGGGCTCAATCTCGATGTGTGCTCCGGCGGAGAACTGATCACGGCCCTCGACGCCGGGATGCCCGCCGACCGGATCGCCTTCCACGGCAACAACAAGACCCCCGAGGAGATCGAGCGCGCCATCCGCGCCGGTGTCGGACGGATCGTGCTCGACTCCTTCCAGGAGATCGTGCGGGTGGCGCACATCGCCGGGGGGCTCGGGGTGCGCCAGCGCGTTCAGATCCGGGTCACCGTCGGTGTGGAGGCCCACACCCACGAGTTCATCGCCACCGCCCACGAGGACCAGAAGTTCGGCATTCCGCTCGCCGGGGGACAGGCCGCCGAGGCCGTACGCAGGACGCTCGGCCTCGACGCGCTCGAACTGATCGGCATCCACTCCCACATCGGCTCGCAGATCTTCGACACCTCAGGATTCGAGGTCGCCGCCCACCGGGTCGTCGGCCTGCTGCGCCAGATCCGGGACGAGCACGGGGTGGAACTGCCCGAGATCGACCTCGGCGGCGGCCTGGGGATCGCGTACACCTCCGCCGACGACCCGCGTGAACCGCATCACATCGCCAAGGCGCTCCATGAGATCGTCACCCGCGAATGCGAGTCGGCGGGCCTGCGCACCCCCCGGATCTCCGTCGAGCCGGGCCGCGCGATCGTCGGACCCACCGCCTTCACGCTGTACGAGGTCGGCACCATCAAGCCGCTGGAGGGCCTGCGGACGTACGTCAGCGTCGACGGCGGCATGTCCGACAACATCCGGACCGCGCTGTACGACGCCGAGTACAGCGTCACCCTGGCCTCCCGTACCTCCGACGCCGCGCCGATGCTGGTCCGGATCGTCGGCAAGCACTGCGAGAGCGGTGACATCGTGGTGAAGGACGCGTTCCTGCCCGCCGATCTCGCGCCGGGCGATCTCATCGCCGTACCCGCGACCGGCGCGTACTGCCGCTCGATGGCCAGCAACTACAACCACGCCCTGCGGCCACCCGTCGTGGCGGTCGAGTCCGGCGTGGCGCGGGTGATCGTCCGACGGGAGACGGAGGAAGATCTCCTGCGGCTGGACGTGGGTTGATTGAGATAGATGTCTCGCATACCGGACGACGGATAGAAAGTGTCGTCCAGTGAGTGAGACTGGACCAACCGTAGATGTAATCAGAAGTGAGGTCGGATGATGCGTACGCGTCCGCTGAAGGTGGCGCTGCTGGGCTGTGGAGTGGTCGGCTCAGAGGTGGCGCGCATCATGACGACGCACGCCGACGACCTCGCGGCCCGGATCGGGGCGCCCGTGGAACTGGCGGGTGTGGCCGTCCGCCGCCCGGACCGGGTCCGGGAGGGCATCGACCCCGCGCTGATCACCACCGATGCCACCGCGCTCGTCAAACGCGGCGACATCGACGTCGTCATCGAGGTCATCGGCGGCATCGAGCCGGCCCGCACCCTCATCACCGCCGCCTTCGAGCACGGGGCGTCCGTCGTCTCCGCCAACAAGGCGCTCCTCGCCGAGGACGGCACCACGCTCTACACCGCCGCCGAGCAGCACGGCCGCGATCTGTACTTCGAGGCCGCGGTCGCCGGGGCGATCCCGCTGATCAGGCCGCTGCGCGAATCGCTGGCGGGCGACAAGGTGAACCGGGTTCTCGGCATCGTCAACGGCACGACCAACTTCATCCTCGACAAGATGGACGGCTCGGGCGCCGGCTACTCCGAGGCGCTCGACGAGGCCACCGCCCTCGGCTACGCGGAGGCCGACCCCACCGCCGATGTCGAGGGCTTCGACGCCGCCGCCAAGGCCGCCATCCTGGCCGGGATCGCCTTCCACACCCGCGTACGCCTGGACGACGTCTACCGCGAGGGCCTGACCGAGGTCACCGCCGCCGACATCGCATCCGCCCGCCGCATGGGCTGCACCGTCAAGCTCCTCGCCATCTGCGAGCGCGCCGCCGACGGCAGGTCGGTCACCGCCCGGGTGCACCCCGCGATGATCCCGCTCAGCCACCCGCTCGCCTCCGTCCGCGAGGCGTACAACGCCGTCTTCGTCGAGGCGGAGGCCGCCGGGCAGCTGATGTTCTACGGACCGGGCGCGGGCGGTTCGCCGACCGCGTCCGCGGTACTCGGCGATCTGGTCGCCGTCTGCCGCAACAGGCTCGCCGAGTCCACCGGGCCCGGCGAGTCCGCGTACACCCAGCTGCCCGTGAGCCCCATGGGCGATGTGGTGACGCGGTACCACATCAGTCTCGACGTGGCCGACAAACCTGGCGTGCTCGCCCAGGTCGCGACGGTCTTCGCCGAGCACGGAGTGTCGATCGACACTGTCCGCCAGCAGGGTAAGGACGGCGAGGCATCGCTCGTCGTCGTCACCCACCGCGCGCCGGACGCCGCCCTCTCCGGGACGGTCGAGGCGCTGCGCAAGCTCGACACCGTGCGAGGTGTCGCCAGCATCATGCGTGTCGAAGGGGAGTAACCAGCAATGAGCCATCAGTGGCGCGGCATCATCGAGGAGTACCGGGACCGGCTCCCGGTGACGGACACGACGCCGGTTGTCACGCTCGGTGAGGGTGGTACGCCGCTCGTCCCGGCGCAGGTGCTCTCCGAGCGCACCGGCTGCGAGGTGCATCTCAAGGTCGAGGGCGCCAACCCCACCGGGTCCTTCAAGGACCGCGGGATGACCATGGCGATCACCCGGGCCAAGGAGGAGGGCGCGCAGGCCGTCATCTGCGCCTCCACCGGCAATACGTCCGCGTCCGCCGCCGCCTATGCCGTACGGGCCCAAATGGTCTGCGCGGTCCTGGTGCCGCGGGGCAAGATCGCGCTGGGCAAGATGGGCCAGGCGCTGGTGTACGGCTCGAAGATTCTCCAGGTCGACGGCAATTTCGATGATTGCCTCAATCTGGCCAGAAGTCTGTCCGAGAACTATCCGGTCGCGTTGGTCAATTCGGTGAATCCGTATCGAATCGAGGGCCAGAAGACCGCTTCCTTCGAAATTGTCGACGCGCTCGGCGACGCGCCGGACATTCATGTGCTGCCGGTCGGCAATGCCGGGAACATCACGGCGTACTGGCGGGGCTACCGCGAGTACGCGGCGGACGGCGTGTCCTCCCGTACGCCCCGGATGTGGGGGTTCCAGGCATCAGGTTCCGCGCCGATCGTGCGGGGCGAGGTCGTCAAGGACCCCTCCACCATCGCCACGGCGATCCGGATCGGGAACCCCGCGTCCTGGCAGCAGGCGCTGGCCGCGCGGGACGAGTCGGGCGGCTTCATCGACGAGGTGACGGACCGTGAGATCCTGCGCGCCTACCGGCTGTTGGCGTCCCAGGAGGGGGTGTTCGTGGAGCCCGCATCCGCGGCGTCCGTGGCTGGTCTGCTCAAGGCCGCCGAGGCCGGGAAGGTCGACCCGGGCCAGCGGATCGTCTGCACGGTCACCGGGAACGGGCTGAAGGACCCGGACTGGGCCGTCGCGGGCGCCCCGCAGCCGGTCACCGTCCCGGTCGACGCGGTGGCGGCGGCGGAGCGCCTCGGCCTCGCCTGACAGCGCCATCGGCCGGTTCGGAGCCATCGGCCGGTTCCGGGCGGTCCTGGACCGTCTTGTGCCGTCTCGGGCCGGCCGGGGCGGGGCGGGTGCGCCTCGGCCCTGGTGGGGCGGGTGAGCAGGCCGGGGCGGGTGTCCCGGCCGTGACCGCCGGACCGGACCGTGTCATCCTGGGAGTGCGGCCGCCCCGACAGGGGGTGCCGCGCCGTCCCGGCCGCCGCTGAAGGGGTCGGGGGTGCCCGTCCCCGCCGTGGCCGGGGGAATCGCCGCCCGGTGTACGGACCGGACCCGGTCCGGACGGTGGGCGGCAGGTGAACGGCGGTGCACACCCGGCACCGCCCGACACGCGAGTGATCGGATACGACCCCTGAGCATCCGGACGCGACACCTTCTTTTCCGCTTCCCTCCCGCGCCCGAACGGGGGAGAATCGGGCCCTACCCGCGTCCGCAGCGCGCCAAGCCGGGCATCGGCACTGGCGGAGGCACAGGAAGGCTTGCGACACGCATCGTGCGCCTCCTGTGCGCCCTATGTCGCCACAGAACCTTCCTTCGATAGGCTGTACCGAACCCGCCCCGCCGCATATGCCGCGGTGTAGTTGCCGTGATGGCCCACGGGTGTTCACACCTCGTGAAGTCCCGCACGTCAGAAGTCTCAGAAGTCTCCGTCAGTCCAGGTAAGCCCATGTAGGTCCATGCAGGTCCAGGTAGCTCCGCGTCAGCGGTCCCACAGTCAGAACCGTCCCGTAGCGAGAACCATCCGCGCTCACAGCCGCAGCGGTCGGAGCCGCAGCCGGATCGCAGCCCGCGCCCGGACCGCAGCCAGCGGTCGGCCCCGGGGCCGCGGATCGGCCGGCGGCCGGAACCGCTGGTCGTCGGAACCCTCTCGCAGTCAGAACCAAGGAGTGTTTTCGAGCGATGGCCGGTCCAGCGTTCCGCGCCGCCGCCGTCCGTGTGCGCGTGCCCGCCACCAGCGCCAATCTCGGTCCGGGCTTCGACGCCCTCGGGCTGTCCCTGGGGCTGTACGACGATGTCGTCGTACGGGTCGCGGACTCCGGTCTGCACATCGACATCGCCGGTGAGGGCGCGTCCACGCTGCCCCGCGACGAGAACCATCTGCTCGTACGCTCCCTGCGTACGGCCTTCGATCTGCTCGGCGGGCAGCCGCGCGGCCTGGAGGTCGTCTGCGCCAACCGCATCCCGCACGGGCGCGGTCTGGGCTCGTCGTCGGCGGCCATCTGCGCCGGGATCGTCGCCGCCCGCGCCGTGACGATAGGGGGCGACGCCAGACTCGACGACACCGCCCTGCTGGAGCTGGCGACCGAGATCGAGGGCCACCCCGACAATGTCGCCGCCTGTCTGCTCGGCGGCTTCACCCTCGCCTGGACCGACGGGGGAGCCGCGCGTGCCATCAGGATGGAGCCCGCCGATTCCGTCGTTCCGGTGGTTTTCGTCCCCGAGAATCCGGTGCTCACCGAGACGGCCCGCGGACTGCTGCCGCGTACCGTCCCGCATGTGGACGCCGCCGCGAACGCCGGTCGCGCCGCCTTGCTCGTCGAGGCTCTGACCAGGCGTCCTGAGCTCTTGCTGCCCGCCACGGAGGACCGGCTCCACCAGGAGTACCGCGCCCCGGCGATGCCGCAGAGCGTCGACCTTGTCAACCGGCTGCGCGCGGACGGCGTCCCCGCAGTCATCTCCGGTGCGGGCCCCACGGTGCTCGCGCTGGCCGAGAACAGCGCGGCCGACAAGGTCGCGCGGCTCGCCGGTGAGGGATGGGCGGCCAACCGGCTCGCCTTCGACTCCGCGGGCGCGAGCGTGCTGCCGCTCGCCGCGCCCGGTGTCGCCTCCGCCGGGGGCGACCCGTCTTCGCAGTAATGCCCGGTGAATCGCGGTGATGATCGCGGTGATGGGGGTGCCGATGAACAGTGATGGGCCGTGATGGGAAGTGACACGAGATTGCCGGTGATGGAGAGGGGGAATGTTTGTTGGAGCCGGTAGTGTTAACCTCAAGTCTGCACCCGATGCCTTTGCGGCTCGGAGCTTGCGTCCCGATTCGGGGCCACGAATTCTTCCGGGAGCCTCCCCGACTGCCTGAGCAGCCTGCCTGAGCAGTTTCGAGCACGCTCCGGAACCGGCACGACACCTCCCGCTCCGCCAGGAGTGGGCCGAGCAGGGGGACCTCGGGCCGGACTTGCATGTATCTGACTCTCCGCCGTACCAACCCCCGGCGGGGACCACCGCCCCGACACGGTCCGTACGCAGGGACCGCCGTCGGACAGCACAACCGGTCGCCGAGCCAGAAGGCCGACGTCCGCTCCAGGGAAGGACCCTTCGTGAGCGACACCACCGATCTGATGGGCGTGACTGCCGACAACAGTGTCGACACCACCGCGCCCGCCGCAGGTGCTGCCTCCGGCACCACCTCACGGCGCCGCCGTTCCGGCACCGGCCTTGAGGGCATGGTCCTGGCCGAGCTGCAGCAGGTCGCGTCCGGCCTCGGCATCAGGGGCACTGCGCGTATGCGCAAGAGCCAGCTGATCGAGGTCATCAAGGAGGCGCAGGCCGGCGGCGGATCCTCCACGGCCAAGGCGACGGCCCCCGCGCCCAAGAGCGCCGAGCCGGAGGCCGAGGCCAAGCCGAAGCGCCGCACCACGTCCAAGGCGCGTACGGGCGACGCGTCCGCGGCCGAATCCGCTCCTGCCGCCGCCGAGAAGGGCGCCACGCAGCAGCAGATCGACATCCCCGGCCAGCCGGCCAGCGACGACCAGCCGGCGGGGGAGCGCCGTCGTCGCCGTGCCACCGCGCAGGCGGGCAGCCCGGATGTCCAGGGCGAGACCCGGACCGAGCAGTCCGGTGACGTCAAGGGCGCGGACACCTCCAAGGCGGCCAAGGCCACCGAGGACAAGGACGCGCAGCCGGACGCCAAGGCCGAAGCCGCCGTCGCGGCGTCCGCGCAGGACGGCGAGGGCCGTCGTGACCGCCAGGAGCGCGGCCAGCGCGGCGACCGCCGTGACCGTCAGCGCGACCGCCGGGGCAAGGGCGACGACCAGCAGCAGAGCGGTCAGCGCCAGCAGCAGGGCGGCCAGCAGCAGCGCCAGCAGCAGGCCGGTCAGCAGCAGCAGGACGACTTCGACGACGAGGCGGGTGGCAGGCGCGGACGCCGTGGCCGCTACCGCGACCGCCGTGGCCGTCGTGGCCGTGAGGAAACGTTCGCCAGTGAGCCGCAGGTCTCCGAGGACGACGTCCTGATCCCCGTCGCGGGCATCCTGGACATCCTCGACAACTACGCGTTCATCCGGACGTCGGGATACCTCCCGGGCCCGAACGACGTGTACGTCTCCCTCGCCCAGGTCCGTAAGAACGGCCTGCGCAAGGGGGACCATGTCACCGGCGCCGTCCGGCAGCCGAAGGAGGGCGAGCGCCGCGAGAAGTTCAACGCGCTGGTCCGGCTGGACTCGGCGAACGGGATGGCGGCCGAATCCGGCCGTGGCCGCCCGGAGTTCAACAAGCTGACCCCGCTCTACCCGCAGGACCGGCTCCGCCTGGAGACCGACCCGGGCATCCTGACGACCCGGATCATCGACCTGGTGTCGCCGATCGGCAAGGGCCAGCGCGGTCTGATCGTGGCCCCGCCGAAGACCGGCAAGACCATGATCCTCCAGGCGATCGCCAACGCGATCACGGTGAACAGCCCCGAGTGCCATCTGATGGTCGTCCTCGTCGACGAGCGCCCGGAGGAAGTCACCGATATGCAGCGGTCGGTGAAGGGCGAGGTCATCTCCTCGACCTTCGACCGCCCCGCCGAGGACCACACCACCGTCGCCGAACTGGCCATCGAGCGCGCCAAGCGTCTCGTCGAGCTGGGTCATGACGTGGTGGTCCTGCTGGACTCCATCACCCGCCTGGGCCGTGCGTACAACCTCGCGGCCCCCGCCTCCGGACGCATCCTGTCCGGTGGTGTCGACTCGACCGCGCTCTACCCGCCGAAGAGGTTCTTCGGCGCCGCGCGCAACATCGAGGACGGCGGCTCGCTGACCATCCTGGCCACCGCGCTGGTCGACACCGGCTCGCGGATGGACGAGGTGATCTTCGAGGAGTTCAAGGGCACCGGCAATATGGAGCTGAAGCTCGACCGCAAGCTCTCGGACAAGCGGATCTTCCCGGCGGTGGACGTGGACGCGTCCAGCACCCGTAAGGAAGAGATCCTGCTCGGCAGCGATGAACTGGCCATCGTCTGGAAGCTGCGCCGGGTGCTGCACGCGCTCGACCAGCAGCAGGCGATCGAGCTGCTGCTGGACAAGATGAAGCAGACCAAGTCCAACGGCGAGTTCCTGCTCCAGATCCAGAAGACGACCCCGTCGGGCATCGGCAACAACGACTGACGCCGGTCGTACGCCAGCGATGGCAGCAAGGGCACCAACGGCCGGTGCCCGCACGTCGGCAACAGGCGTCTGATGTCTTGATGTCTTGTGTCAGCAGCGGCGCCTGACGCCATTTCAGCGCTGAAGCAGCGCCGTATCGGCTC
>NZ_JBSGUP010000098.1:0-17572 GCF_053607985.1 Streptomyces sp. NPDC055078 | reverse complement strand
TCCTCAGGACGACGGCGGGACGCGGTGTTGTGGGCAGGGTGGTCACACCAGGTCGGCGGCGAGTGCCCGGACGACCCGGGAGGGGCTCGGGCGGCCCAGATGGTCGGCCATCCACAGACTCGTACGGATGAGTGCACCGAGGTCCACTCCGGTGTCGATGCCGAGCCCGTTCAGCTGCCACACCAGATCCTCGGTCGCGAGATTGCCCGTGGCGCTCTTGGCGTACGGACACCCCCCGAGCCCTCCGGCGGAGGAGTCGACGGTGGACACCCCGCCTTGCAGGGCGGCCAGCGTGTTGGCGAGGGCCTGCCCATAGGTGTCATGGAAGTGGACGGCCAGCCGGGAGGCCGGATACCCGGCGGCGCCGAACGCGTCGATCAGATGCCGTACCTGCCCCGGTGTGCCCACCCCGATCGTGTCGCCGAGGCTCAGCTCGTAGCAGCCCATCTCCAGCAGACTCGATCCCACCCGCACGACGGCGCCGGGATCGGTCTCGCCCTCCCAGGGATCGCCGAAGCACATCGAGACATATCCGCGCACCGAGATCCGCTCGCCCCCGGCCTGCCGGGCCTCGGCGATCACTTTCCCGGTCATCTCCAGCGACTCGGCGACCGTGCGGTTGAGATTGCGGCGGGAGAACGTCTCCGTGGCGGAGACGAACACCGCGATATCGGTGACACCGTGGTCCAGTGCGCGCCGCAGTCCGGCCTCGTTCGGCACGAGTACCGGCAGCCGTGGCCCCTTCAGACCGGCCAGCGAGTCGATGACCTCTCCGGCGTCGGCGAGCTGGGGCACCCACCGGGGGTGGACGAAGCTGGTGGCCTCGATGGTCGTCAGTCCCGCCGCGGCCAGTCTGGTGATGAACTCGCTCTTCACCGCCGTCGGCACGGGCCGCTGCTCGTTCTGGAGCCCGTCGCGCGCGCCGACCTCGTAGATGCGTACCGACTCCGGCAGTCCGGCGGCGGGCCGGGTGCCGTAGCGTGCCGTCATGCGGTCACCTCGGCCGGTGCTTCGGCCGGTGCCTCGGCCGGGGTCTCGACCGGTGCTTCGGCCGGTGCCTCGACGGTGGCGAGCAGCGCGTCGATGGCCACGGTGTCGCCCACGCGCACCGGCAGTTCGCCGACCACCCCGTCGAACGGCGCGGAGAGTGCGTGCTCCATCTTCATGGCCGAATCGGCGAAGATCGCCGACCCGCATGTGAAGGCGGGCATCGTCGCGGGGGACGGCGGAGTGGTGGCCTGGCCGATGGCGGTGGGGCCCGCCCGTGCCAAGGATTCCTGATGACCGGTGACGCGCTCACTGCCGCCGCGGCCGAGCGGATCGGCCTGATCAACCATGTCGTGCCCGACGCCGCACTCGAAACGCGGGCGCTCGCGTTCGCACGGCGTCTCGCCGAAGGTGCGCCGATGGCGGTCCGCTTCACGAAGACGGCCGTCAGCAAGCTGGTCAAGCAATCGCTCGGGGTGGCCTTCGACGCGTCAACCGGCTATGAGCTGCTGACGTTAATGAGCGAGGACCATGCGGAGGCCGTCGACGCGTTCCTGGCGAAGCGGCAGCCCCGGTTCACCGGGCGGTGACGGGCCTGGAAGACGCGCAGCCCGCCTACCGGACGAACGGTCAGTGTAAAGTTCCCCCCTATGGCCAGCGTGAGAACACCCCGGGCGAGCTCCCGTGACGACATCCTCCGCGTCTTCGCGGAGCACGTCGCCAGGAAGGGCTACAGCGACACCAGCCTGAGCGAGATCGCCACGGTCCTGGGCCTGAGCAAGGGCACCATCGTCCACCACTTCGGCAACAAGGAGCGGATGCTCCACGAGGTGCACTCCGCCTACTACGAGCGCCGCTTCGCCGAGGCCGAGTTCATTCACCGTGAAATCGACGACCCCGTCCCCCAGCTGGCCGCGATCATCTACTCGCTGCTGGCCGCGCACCGGGACGACCGCGCGGTGACGATCACCTTCCTCCGGGAGTTCGTGCGCTACGCCGAGGGCGGCGGCGGTCTCGGCGAAGAGCTGCGCGGCCGGCGGATCGAGTACCGCGACATGGTCGTCGCGATCATCGAGCGCGGTGTGGCGGCGGGTGTGTTCCACTCCAGCGATCCCGGGCTCTCGGCGCTGCACATCTTCGGCATGTGCAACTACGCCTGGACCTGGTACCGGCCCGAAGGCGCGAAGTCGATCGAGGAGATCGCCACGTTCTTCGCGAGCGATGTGCTGCTGGGCCTCTGCGGTGCGCGCAGCGAGCCCCTGACCGGCGTCGACGACGCCATCGCCACGGCCATCGCCACGGTGACCCGCACCCCCAACCGCCTCCCCCCGGAACTCCCCGCCACGGACTGACGCAGCTCCGCCACCACATATCGGGCCCCCGTGCCGCAGCAGTCCCGGCCGGCGAACCCGGGTGCGCCCCGAGCCCTTCCGGCGGGGGGCGGACGGGGTGCGCGGGGGTGGCCGGGGTTCTTGTCGGGGCTGTGCCCCGAACCCCGCGCCTCAATCGCCGGCGGGGCTGGGTCTGCCCGCCTGGCCGCCGGTAGCGCCCTAACGGCGCGGTGGTGTGACCACCCGGATCGCCGTGGCGGGCTCGTCGCCCGGGTTGACGTGCCAGTGCGGGACACCGCAGTCGTAGGTGATGGTGTCGCCCGCCTCCAGGCGGTGGCGTTCGCCGTCGAGATAGACGTCCCAGGTCCCGGAGAGGACGAAGCCGAACTCCACCCCGTCGTGCCGGTACGGCGTTGCGCTGCCGTCGAAGCCGGGCGGGTTCCTCCAGCCAGACCGCTTCGATGACATCGCTCGGGCTGGGTGTGAGGGCCTCGCGCACCGGACCGTCGATCCGCTGGGAGAAGCCCTCGACACCGCGCCGGTCCGCCTTGCGGACGACGGGCGAGCCGGACCGGGACTCGTCCCTGCCGAAGAACCAGCCGATCGAGACGTCGAGACCGTGCACGATGTGCAGCAGCGTGGTGAAGGACGGATTGGCCTTGCCGCACTCGACCAGGCTGAGCATCCCTGCCGAGACACCGGACAGCGCGCTGAGGCGCTCGACCGAGAGCCCGCGCTCCGCCCTGCGGGCCCGTATCCGCGCCCCGATCGCGCTGAGCATCGGAGGTCCGTCCCGCTTTGCGTCGTGCAGCAGGGGGTGGTGACCATCATCCGTTGTACGGGGGCGCTTGGCCAGGGGACGGGCGGAGACGCCTGGGGGCGGCCGAGGGGGAGTTCTGGTCAGCCCACTCGGCGATGACGCCGGCCGCCAAGGCAATCCTCGATCTTGTCGCGGAGATCGGCTGGAAGTGGACCTCTGCCACGTTGCCCGACCTCTCCATCCAGTCCGACCGGCCCGGGCGCAGCACCCGATCGCGGAAGCCGTCGAAGCGCCCGCCATCGCGCCCGGTGGCGTCGAGGCGGCGATGCGCCGCAGCGGGCACCGGGATCCGGGCTGTGGCTGTGACTGGGTGCGATCGCTGTCACTGAGTTGAGCGCGCTAGCTGGAGCGCATCGCCGCCTTGAGCATGGCAACTGTCACCTTTTGGGCGTCATTCTTATCATCAGCCGCCATTCTGCACCCTTGTCGTCACCAACCATCAGCGGTCGGCAACGATGGCTGATGGGCACGACTGGAGGAGGCTGTCGAAGGCCGTGTCGGCAGAACCGGCAGGGAACAGTCGAGCAACGACGGCATGCTCCGGCGTCATGATTGCGTAGTGCCTGGCGAGGTAGGAGAGTTCGCCCCAGGTCTCGCGGGCGTGGACGCGCATGAGGACGTGGTCGCATCGAGTGCAGATGATCCACGGCATCAGGACGAGGCCCGCAAGATCATGCTCGGCGGTGACCGTGTCTCCACTGACGAGGACACCGTCCTGCTCGACCAGGGTCACAGCAGCGGCCGACCGGCCGTCGCTGCGGCATCGGAGGATTCGAGATGTCAGTGCTTCCCTCTCGCCCCACGTCTCTGCGAGCACCGAGATCTGGGCGCGGACCGTTTCGCTGATCACCACGTCGTTGTCCAGGATGCCGGAAACGAGCAGACCCAGTCCGGCCTCCTGCTCGCCGACCTGCCAGCAGTCTCTGAACTCCTGGGCCTCGGTCTGCGGCAACAGCGCGGCGAGCTGGTGCCAGGTGTCGGCGTCATGGGGCATTCGGCAGAGGCTACCGGCCCGGGGCGCGCGTCCGGGTATGGCGGGGAAGTCCTTCTACCCCCGAACACTCCCTTCATGCCACCCCTCCGGCGACCGCCGCACGGACTGCCTCACCGTGCACGGCGAGGAGTTGCGGTACTCACCGTCTGCCGATCCGTGCTCGTCGCACCAACGAGTACGGGACGACCGAAGGGGCGGTGTGGACCGGCCAGGGATTCTGATCACTTGGGCACAACTGACCCTCGGTCACCTGAACCGGCCCAAGCCGACCGATCGGCAGTTCGTCACTCTGCCGGACTGTCAGCGCGCCTACCGGACGCGGGGGCGCGGCTGGAGAGGTACCCTCGCAGCCGAGGCCGGTGACATCCTGGGGTGCCGACCGCCGGGGCGACCGCCGCTCGGTCCGCGCCGCACCACGGCCATCAGCGCCCAGGTGTCCGGGAACCGGCTCCGGTACGGAGGGTCCCGCGCCCGGACCTGCGTCCGGCGTCCCGGGGCGCCGACGGCGCGGATCAGGAACGGGCCGCGCCTGCCCCGGCCGGCAGGTGGACGGTCTTGACCTCCAGATACGCGGCCAGACCCGCGGCGCCCAGCTCACGGCCGAGTCCGGACCGCTTGTAGCCGCCGAACGGGGCGGACGGGTCCAGCCGGGCGCAGTTGACACCGAGCGTGCCTGAGCGGATCCGCCGGGCGACCTCCAGGCCGTGCTCGACGTCCGCGGTGAAGACGCTGCCCGCCAGACCGTACTCGGAGTCGTTGGCGATACGGACCGCTTCCTCCTCGTCCACGAACGGGATCAGGCACACGACCGGACCGAAGATCTCCTCCTGGGCCACCCGCATGCGGTTGTCGACCTCGCCGAGGAGCGTCGGCTCGACGAAGCAGCCCTTCTCCAGACCGGTCGGGACACCGCCGCCGGTCAGCAGCTTGGCGCCTTCCTCCAGACCGATCCGGATGTAGTCCAGATTGCGCTGCTGCTGACGGCGGTTCACCAGCGGGCCGACCTGTGTCCCGGGATCGTCCTGCGGGCCGACCTTGAGCGCGGAGACCGCCGAGGTCAGGGCCTCGGCGAACTCGTCGTACCGGTCGCGGTGGATGAGCACCCGGCTGAGCGAAACACAGACCTGGCCGTTGTTCGCGAAGCTGCGCGCCAGGACGTTCTGCACCACGGTCTCCAGGTCGGCGTCCTGAAGCACGACCGCCGCGGACTTGCCGCCCAACTCCAGGGTGATCCTTGAGAGGTTGGCCGAGGCCGTCTCCATGATCCGCATACCGGCGGCCACCGACCCGGTGAAGCTCACCTTGTCCACGCCGGGGTGTCCCACCAGGTACTCACTGACCTCACGGTCGGCCGGCAGCACGCTCAGCACACCCTCGGGCAGACCGGCCCCGGCGGCGACCTCCGCCAGGACATAGGCGTCCAGTGGCGTCTCCGGGGAAGGCTTGAGCACCACGGTGCAGCCCGCGAGCAGTGCCGGCCCGAGCTTGGAGACGGCCGCGAAGAGCGGCACGTTCCACGGCACCACCGCGGCCACCACACCGACCGGCTCATGGCGCAGCACATACGGGCCGAGGGCTCCCCGCTCGCGTGTCTCGAAGGGGTACTCGCGGGCCGCGGCGACCGCCAGGCTCAGCGTGGCCACCGCGGACTGCGCCTGGCCGGCGCTCGACCAGGAGATGGGGCTGCCGTTCTGGGCGGAGATCAGCTCGGCCAGCTCCGCCTGCCGGGCCGACAGGCCCGCCACCAGGCGCTCGACCACGGCGATCCGCTCCTCCAGCGAGGTCCACGGCCATGGCCCCGAGTCGAAGGCGGTGCGCGCCGCGGTCACCGCGCGGTCCACATCGGCGCGAGACGCGTGGGGCACCCGCCCGATGACCTCACCGGTCAGCGGCGAGACCACCTCGATCACCTCACGGCCGGCAGGCGCCAGCCACTCGCCACCGATGAACAGCCGGTCGTGCTCACGCACATCAATCATGACGGAACTCCTTGGGATTCGGTGGCGAGGCGCTGCCGCGGGGCGCGCACGCCATGACCGACCCCCCTTCTCCGACCGGGCCCGACCGCGGGCGGGGTCGGGGTGGTGAGGGGCCGTGGGCTGTGGGTCGTGAGTCGGACCGGGCGGAACCGCCGCCTGGCCAGTCGTCGGTGAGCCGCTGTTGCTCTGCTTTCGGAGTGCATGTGGCGCAGTCCGCCGAGCGGGGTCGGATTGAGCATTTACTTTTTCTTCCCGTGCGCCAGCTGTCAAGCCCTCCTCGGTTCCGGTGCACGCGGGAGGGGGCGCATCCGGCCTGCCGGGGCAGGCGGGGGTACTGCGGCTACCGGCCGAACGGAACCTCGGCGGCCGCGGAGGCGACGGGAAGCTCCAGCGGGGCTCGGCCTGACGCAGCGGTGGCCCAGTCCTGCGGAGTGGTCCCGCCCCAGCGGCGGAAGGCGCGGATGAAGCTGCCCGCCTCCGCGTAGCCCAGACGGCGTGCGACTTCGCCGGTGGAGACGCCTTCCAGGCCCAGGAGTTGCTGGGCCACGGCGAAGCGGACCTCGTCGACGAGTTGCCGGTAGCCCACACCCTCCTTGGCCAGCCAGCGGCGCAGTGTCCGCGACGTCACGCCGAGGTCGCGCGCGCTCCGGTCGATGCCGTCGTCCGCGCCGCCGCGCGCGAGCAGCCGGGCCCGCACCGCCTGTGCCGCGCCGCCACGGCGCGTGCGCTGCTCGACCTGGCGGCGGCAGATCTCGGTGCACAACTGCGCGGTGTGCGGGTGGGCATGCGGCAGCAGCCGGTCCAGGAACGAGCGGTCGGCCTCCAGCAGCGCCGGCCCCGATCCGAACGACACGGGGGCGCAGAAGAACTTCTCGTACGGTTCTGTGTCGTACGGCTCCGTGTCGTACGGTTCCGTGTCGTTCGGACCGGACCCGGTGGGCAGACCCATCCGCACCCGCCGCAGCGGGGCGCCGGCCCGGCCGAGCAGTTCCCGGCGGATCGCCACGACCGCCGCGCAGTCCCGCTCCACCAGGAAGCGGCGCACGTTCGCCGGGAGGGCACTGCCATCCACGCGGACCGCAAAGCGCTTCGAGTCCACCTCGACCGTCAAGGCGGTCAGGAGGTACGTGAGGGAGGCGAAGGCCACCCCGAGCCGCACCGCCTCGCGCATCGTGGGGCTGTTCATCACGGCATAGCCCCAGATGCCATGGGTGGTCAGACGGAACCGGGAGCCCACCTCCAGGCCGAGTCCGGGCCGGTCGCCGAGGGCGGTGACCAGGTTCCGGGCCACCGTGATCTCCTGGTGCGCCTGGACCAGGGCCCGTGCGTCGCCCAGGGCCTCGGGGGCGACTCCGCTGCCGTCGAGGCAGCGGGCCCGTTCGATCCCGTGCTCGGCCGCGAACTCGGTGAGCAGCAGCACTCCTGCGGTGGGGCGCGGAAAATCCCAGTCGACGGTGCCGAGCGCGACAGTCTCCGGAGCAGGGGCGCCGCCCTTCGCGGTGGGGCGTCCGGGGTTCAGGCCGTCCGGCATCCGAGTCCTCCCTGGGTCTCATCCCCCTGCTGCCCCGCCGGGGCCGGATCGAGTGTCAGGTGCCGCAGCACCACCCAAATCCTGGAACCTGAATTTACTTATGTCGACGTGTGGTGTCCATAAGTGCGTATCAACTGTCCGCATCGGTCCTTGGTGCCGAAAGGTGAACGGTGATTACGTTCAAGTACAGCCGGGTCACAGCCTGCCAGCTCCGCACCGCCCCCTCCGAGGAGGCCCATGACACTCCAGCCGCAGACCGAGTTCCCGCTGCCCCGGCTCGCCGCCCAGCGGCATACGTCAGCCCCGGAGGCACCGAGCACAACGGTCCGACAGCCGATCGGCCGCCTGGTGGCCTTCCGGGGGGAGCCTGATCCGTCGGCGAGGTCATCGGCCTTCGTTCGCGGTGCGGCCAACCGGCTGCCCGCCCGTGGCTTCCTCCCCGAGCCGTCGGGCGGGCCGACTCCACTGCCGGTCCACCGCCGGTCCGCTGCCGCGCGGGGGGCGTGCCGACCGGTGGACCGGAGCCGGTCGGCCGTCCGTCACGGCGGACGGCCGAGGCGACCGGTGCGACCGGTGCTGTGGTGGCCGCTGCGGGCCGCCGACTGTCCCCGGCCACCGGGTGTCCCGGCCCAGCCGAGGACGCCCTTCCGCCGGACGAGGGCGCGGCAAGCGGCCGTCACCTCGCCGAGGCGGGGGTGAGGTGAGCGTCCTCCCCAGCCCGCGCCTGATCCACGGCTTCGGCCGGCCGCCCGGCGTCCTGGATGTGTTCCGGCCCGCCGTCGACCACAGCGGCGCCGAGCCGGCCAGGCGCCTGGGCCGCTGACAGGCCGGCCCGCCGACATCTCCGTCACACAAGGGAATCGCCATGCCTCACCAACTGCCGCCCACCCTGTCGGCCGCCGACGACGAGACGCTGCGCGCCGTCCTGGAGGAGGCGGACATCCCCTCGCTGCTGGCGGCCGTCGCCCATCTCACCGGCGACTACTCGCTGCTGCGGGAGGACCTCCGCCCGGTCCACGACGTGTGGCAGGTGCAAGGCGGGCTCTCCGAGGAACGGCAGCGCACCGCCCGCGAACACATTCTGCGGGCACTGATCCGGTATCGCGACGACGGCGGGGGGACGGCACAGGAACACACCCCGGAGCGGCTGGCCGGGACGCTGACCTTCCTGTTCGGCGACGGCATGGACGAGTACATTCCGTTCCTCTCCGAGCAGTTGGTGCTCGGCGGCGATCCCGGCGCCCCGGACTGGACGACGGCCGAGATCGCGGCGGACACCGCCGCAGGCCCGGTCGTGGCCGTGATCGGCGCGGGCATGTCCGGGCTGCTCGCCGCACACCGGCTGCGGCAGGCGGGCGTCGACTGCGTCGTCCTGGAGAAGAACGAGGACGTGGGCGGTACCTGGCTGGAGAACAGCTATCCGGGCTGCCGGGTCGATGTCCCCAACCATCTGTACAGCTACTCCTTCGCCGGCAAGGACGACTGGAAGCAGTACTACTCATCGCAGCCGGTGCTGCTGGACTACTTCCGCGGCTTCGCCGACCGCACCGGCGTCCGGGAATCCATTCGCTTCGGCACCGAGGTGGTCTCCGCCACCTGGTCCGAGGCATCCGGCGACTGGACACTCGTGCTGCGGACCGCCGCCGGCGAGGAGAGCGACCTGCGGGTCCGAGCGGTGATCAGCGCTGTGGGTCAGCTCAACCGCCCCAAGTACCCTCGGATCAAGGGCATGTCCGACTACACCGGCCACGCCTTCCACTCCGCCCGCTGGGACCACTCGGTCGACCTGGCGGGCAAGCGGGTCGCCGTCGTCGGGACCGGCGCCAGCGCCCTGCAGATCGTCCCCGCCATCGCCGGCCAGGTCGCCGAGCTGGCAGTTTTCCAGCGCACCGCGCCCTGGCTCGCCCCGTCCGCCGAGTATCTCCAGGACATCCCCGACGGTCTGGGCTGGTTGCTCCAGCATGTGCCCGGCTACAGCGCCTGGTACCGGCAGTGGCTGTTCTGTCTGTACGTCGAGGGCGCCCTCGCCTACATCACGGTCGATCCCGACTGGAACCCGAAGGACCGCTCGGTCTCCGAACTCAACGACATGCTGCGCAAGGTGCGCACCCAGCATCTGGCCGCGCAGGCCGGAGACGACCCGGAGTTGCTCGCCAAGCTGGTGCCCGGCTACGCCCCCGGCGCCAAACGGATGCTGCGCGACGACGGCACGTGGGTGCGGACCCTGCGGCGGGACAACGTCGACCTGGTCACCGACCCGATCCAGCGCTTCACCGAGCGGGGCATCGAGACAAGCGCCGGCGAGCGGGAGTTCGACGTCATCGTCTACGCGTCCGGCTTCGACGCCTCCAACTTCCTCGCCCCGATGTCGGTGCGCGGCCGGGACGGCCTCGAACTGCACGAGCAGTGGGGCGGCGACGCCCGGGCCCACCTGGGCATCACCGTGCCCGGCTTCCCCAACTTCTTCTGCGTCTACGGGCCCAACACCAACATCGTCGTCAACGGCAGCATCATCTTCTTCTCGGAGTGCGCCGTGCACTACATCCTCGGCTGCCTGCGGCTGCTGCTGGAGGGCGGGCACCACGCCCTGGAGATCGCCAAGGATGTCCACGACGCGTACAACCAGCGGGTCGACGAGGGCAACTCCCGGATGGTCTGGGGTGCCTCGACGGTCAACAGCTGGTACCGCAACGACCTCGGCCGCGTCTCGCAGAACTGGCCCTTCTCGCTGCTGGAGTACTGGCAGCTGACCCGGAGCCCGAACCCCGGCGACTTCATCTTCGACTGAGCGCCGGACACACAGGAAAGGCAAGGAACCGATCATGACCCGACAGATCAACGACGGCTACACACAGGAGTTCGAAGGCCGTGTAGCACTCGTCACCGGCGGCGCCTCCGGCATCGGCCTGGCCGTGGCCCGCCGCCTCGCGGCCGGCGGCGGCGCGGTCGCCATCGCCGACTTCGACGAGGAAGGCGCCCGCAAGGCCGCCGCCGAATTGGAGGCCGGCGGGGCCCGCGCCCTCGCCGTCGCCACCGACGTCGCCGACGCCGAGTCGGTGCAGGCCGCCGTGCAGACCGTGGTGGACGCCTTCGGCGGGCTGCACCTGGCGGTCAACAACGCGGGTATCGCCGGGGCCGTCGCCCCGCTCGACGCGTACCCGCTCGCGGAGTGGCGCCGAGTGCAGTCCGTCAACCTGGACGGCGTCTTCTTCTCCCTGCGCGCCGAGCTTCCGGCGATCCTGGCCGCCGGTGGCGGTGCGGTGGTCAACATGGCCTCGGTGCTGGCCGCGCACGGCTTCCCCGGTGGCGCCGCCTACACCGCCGCCAAGCACGGCGTCATCGGCCTGACGAAGACCGCGGCCCTGGAGTACGCGGCGCGCGGCGTCCGCATCAACGCGGTGGGACCCGGCTTCATCGACACCCCGCTGCTCGCCGCCGCCGACCCGGCCAGGAAGGCCGCGTTGGTCGACCGTCACCCGGCCGGACGGCTCGGCACCGCCGAGGAGGTCGCGGAACTGACCGCGTTCCTGCTCTCCGACCGGGCGTCGTTCATCCACGGCAGCTACCACCTGACCGACGGTGGCTACGCCGCCCAGTGACCGGAGGGGCGGGAGCGGGCCCGCCCGCCGCTCCTGCCCCCGCCCACACTGCGCCCACGCCGCTCCTGCCCCCGCCGACACTGCGCCCACGCCGCTCCTGCCCCCGCCGACACTGCGCCCACGCCGCTCCTGCCCCCGCCCACACCGCTCCCACACCGCTCCTGTCCCGGTCCACCCGAGCCGCCCCGGCGAGGCCGGCGGAGGTGACACCGCGGCGGCCGAGCAGGAGGTCCGGGCGGGCCCGGGGCAGTACTGCCCCACCAGCCGGTCGCACCTGCCTCCCCGCTGGACGATCGCGGCTGCCCGGGACCGCTTCGTACCCCCTGTGGGCCGGTCCCCGGTCCCTTCCGGCGGCGTGGGTCAGCCGTTGGGAAGGACGACGGCACGCCCGCCGATGCGGCCGTCGTGCAGCCGCTCGTACGCCTCGGGCGCCTCATCGATGCCGAAGGTCTCCACATGCGCCTGGACCGCGCCTGCCCGGGCGAGCGCCAGCACCTCGATCAGATCGGACCTCGTCCCCCAGAAGGGCGCTGCCACCGAGACGCCGTAGGGCACCGTGCCGAAGCCGACCGGCATCGCGCCGCCGCCCAGCCCCACGATGGTCACATCGCCGTCGCGGGCCACGTAGGTCGCGGCTGCCGCGACGGTGGCGGGCACTCCGGCGAAGTCCAGCACCACATCGGCGCCCCGGCCGCCGGTGAGTTCGTGGATGCGCTCCGTGGCCCGCTCGTCGGACGGCACGGCCTCATGCGCACCCACCTGCCGGGCGAGGGTCAGCTTCTCGGCGGAGACGTCCAGGGCGATCACCCGTGCCGGGCTCACGGCCCGCAGCAGTTGTACGGCGAGGTGCCCGAGCCCGCCCACACCGACGACCACGGCGACGCTGCCCGGCACCAGCTTGGGCAGGGAGCGCTTGATCGCGTGGTAGGGGGTGAGTCCGGCGTCGGTCAGCGGTACCGCCGCGACCGGGTCGAGTCCGTCCAGCCGGACGAGGTGGCGCGGGTCGTCGACCAGCAGATACTCGGCCAGGGCGCCGGGGGCGCCGAGGCCGGGCGGCCGGATGCCGAGCCGGGCGGCCTCGCCGCAGTAGTTCTCCCGGCCCCGGGCGCAGGCCGGGCACCGGCCGCAGCCCCATGCCCCGTACACCGCGACCGCCTCGCCGACGGTGATGCCCCCGACCCCGTCGCCCAGTTCCGCCACGGTGCCGACGGCCTCGTGGCCCAGAGTGAGCGGCAGCGGGAACGGGATCCGCTCGTCGGGGTACGACATCAGGGCGAGGTCGGAGTGGCAGATCCCGGCGGCGGTCACCCGCAGCAGCACCTGCCCCGGGCCGGGCTCCGGGACGGGCACCTCGGTGACTTCCGGGGCGTGTCCGCCCCCGCGGTACTGCACTGCCTTCACTGCTTCTCCTTGGTGTGTACGGGCCGGTCATGGGAGACGAGGTCCGGAAGGCGCCAGGTGCCGTCGAGCACCGAGCGGTCCGGTCCGTAGAGGCGAAGCACGGCGGCGAAGGGGCCGTCCGGCGCCGGCAGCCAGTTGGCGACGCGATCCGCCTCGACGGGCCGGCCGTGCTCCCAGCCGGGTCCGGCGATCAGATGGTCCCCGGCCTCCGGGCCGGTGGTCCGGGTGCCGATGTAGCCGATGTAGGTGGTGTCGAGATCGTGGAACGGCAGCAGGTAGTACCGGTCGGTGGCCGGGACCGACAGCACCCAGGGCTCGGTCCGCAGATCCAGCCAGGCCCAGGAGTAGGGGGTGTCGTTGTTGGGGGTGACCCAGTCGGTGTCGGCCGGGGTGAAGGGCTCCCGGTGATGGCGGAATCGGCCGAAGCCGCCGCCGCGGGCGATCTCGGCGCGCAGCGTCCGGTAGTTCTCCAGCATGGGGTGGGCGTAGAGCCATGCCTCGGCGGCCGTACGGACTGTCTGGGCGAGCGCGGGTTCGGTCACGGTGGTGTCCTTCAGGGGGTCGCGACCGGGAAGTGCCGCTGGGGGGCTTCCAGCAGGCCCAGGAGCGTCCGGAGGATGCCGGGGTCGCCGATCTGGTCGATGGACGGATCGTCGAAGCCGATCTGCCGCGCCGCGGCACGGTCGAGCGTGCCTCGGGTCAGGCGCAGCGTCAGCTGAGGCCGCTCGCCGCCGGGGGCGTCGCCGGGGATCGGGGTGAGGGCGCCGTTGGCCAGCAGCAGGCTCCAGACCTCGGTGGTGTCGGTGAACTCCCAGCGCAGCAGCAGCCGGTGGGCGGCGGCGCGCGGGCCGTCGAGCCGTATCGCCAGGGACTGGAAGATCTGCCTGGTCGTCAGCCCGGCGATGAGAGCGGTGCTGTGGCTCCGGCCGGGGTTCGACACGGCGGGTGCCTCGGCTCGCGGGTCGTCCCGCAGTTCCTGGGCGCCGGTGAGGTAGAAGTTCCGCCAGGTGCCGTTCTCGGAGCCGTAGGCGAGCTGCTCGAAGGTGCGGGCCTGGAGTTCGCGGGCCCCGGCGTGGTCGGGGTGAGCGAAGACGACGTGGTTGAGGACCTCGGCCACCCAGCGCAGGTCGCCGGCGTCGACGTACTCGCGGGCCTTGGCGACCACGGCGTCCGGGCCGCCCATGAACTCCACGTACCGCTTGCCCGCCTCGACGGGTGGGTGCTGCCACAGATGGGCCGGGTTGCCGTCGAACCAGCCCATGTAGCGCTGGTAGACGGCCTTGACGTTGTTGTTGAGCGAGCCGTAGTAGCCGCGCAGGTGTGTGGCCCGGCCGAGGGCGCCCGGCAGCTCGGACAGTTCCTCGGCGATCTCGGGTCCGGTCAGGCCGCGGTTCATCAGCCGCACGGTCTGGTCGTGGATGTAGGCGTATGCGTCGCGCTGCTCGGACAGCAGGCGGACGGACTCGGCACGGCCCCAGGTGGGCCAGTTGTGGGAGCCGATCACCACCTCGATGTCGTCGCCGAACAGCTGGATCGCCTCGGTGAGGTAGTCGGCCCAGGCACGGCCGTCGCGCACCAGGGCGCCGCGCGGTGTGAGCAGGTTGTGCAGGGTGTGCACGATGTTGTCGGCGGCCAGCAGGGCCCGGTGGTCCGGGAGATGGACGTTCATGTCCGAGGGGGCCTCGGCGCCCAGGGTGAGCTGGAAGACCATGCGGACCCCGTCGAAGGTCATCTCCTGACCGGTGGCCGTGACCGTGACCGTGGGCGGGACGAGCCCCAGGCTGCCCTCGGAGTTCGCCTGCGCGAGGCCGAAGCCGACCGTGCCCGTCGGTCCGGCCGGCAGGGAGCGGCCGTACATGTACACCCCGCGCTGGCTCATCGCCGGGCCCGCGAAGACATTCTCGCCGGCCGCGTGCTCCATGAACTCGTCGGGGGCGATCACGGGGACCTGCCCCTTCGCCGCGCTCTCGGCGGTGATCACGCCCAGGACGCCGCCGAAGTGGTCGGCGTGGCTGTGTGTGTAGAGGACGGCGGTGACCGGGCGGTCTCCGCGGTTGCGGCGGTAGAGCTGAAGTGCCGCGGCGGCGCACTCCGCGCTGACCAGCGGGTCGACGACGATCACGCCGCGCTCGCCCTCCACCAGGGTCATGTTCGAGATGTCGAGCCCGCGCACTTGGTAGACCCCGGGTACGACCTCGAACAGGCCGTGGATGGTGTTGAGACGGTTCCGCCGCCACAGGCCCGGGTGGACCGTGTCCGGGCATTCCTTCTCCAGGAAGTCCCAGCGCTTGTTGTCCCAGACGACACGGCCGGACGCGTCGCGGACGACGCATGGTTCCAGCTTGTCGAGGAGGCCCCGCACGGCATCGGCGTGCCCGGTCCGGTCGTCCCAGTCGCGTGCGGGTGCGTCTGCCATCAGTGCTCCGGCCTTTCCGCTGCGGCCCGGCCGTGTCCGACGCCGGGCCCGTTGTCGGGGTGCGTGGGTTGTGGGGTGCCCGGCCGCCGTGGAGCGCCCCTGCGGTTCCGGCGCGTAAACCAGTCATGATGTGAATCACCGTTCCTTGACTGGTGCATCCGGATTCCATGCGGCGTCGCCAGCTCAGCTCAACTGGGCAGTAAAAACATAACGTCCGCCGCCCATCCTGACATCGAGCCCTTCGATTAGTAAAGGTGTGTTCTGGGCCAGAGAGAGGTGTCGGATGACGGGTGGCGCTCTTGCGGGGCCGCCGGGCCATGGTGTTTATTGAAGCCATCACGGTGCCGTTGCGGTCCACTGGTGCACACCGGCGATGGATCGGCGGGCACCCGCACCGGCAGCTGACGGCAGGCCCGGCCGGTACAGCCGCGGTGCGTGGTCCGTCGCACTCCGCCCTGCCGCGCAGGCGCACCCGCCCGCCGTCCCTCGAACCACCTGAGAGCGTCGGCGTGCCGTAGACCCGCGACATTTCCCAACACATCGAGGTGACGTCCTCATGAGCCACGCCCCCCAGACCGCCGACCCGACGCCGGGGCCCAAACCGGCGACCGCGGCGACCCTGGCCGCCCAGCGCACGGCGGCGGCCGCGTTGCCGTTCTCGGACACCCGGGACTTCGACGACGCCGCGCGCGGCTTCATCGGCACGTTGACGCCGCCGGTCATCAAGCGCGCCGACGGTGCGACCGTGCTCGACCTGACCGCGTACGCGTTCCTGGACGCGGAGGAGGCGCCGGGGAGCGTCCACCCCGGGCTGTGGCGGCACGCGCGGGCGAGCAACTTCCACGGCCTCTTCCAGGTGATGGACGGCGTCTACCAGGTCCGCGGTCTCGACCAGGCGAATATGACGATCATCGAGGGCGAGACCGGCCTGCTCCTGATCGACCCGCTGACCTTCGCGGAGACCGCCCAGGCCGCGATGGGCCTGTACTTCGAGCACCGCCCCGAGCGGCCGGTCAGGGGCGTGATCTACACCCACAGTCACGTCGACCACTTCGGCGGCGTCCGGGGCATCGTGGACGAGGAGGATGTGAAGGCCGGGCGAATCACCGTGATCGCGCCCGAAGGGTTCCTGGAGGAAGCCGTCTCCGAGAACCTCAACGCGGGCAACGCCATGGCCCGCCGCGCCGTGTACCAGTACGGCCCGGTGCTGCCGCGCGGACGATTCGGCCAGGTGAGCGCCGGCCTGACCAACTCACCGCCGCACGCGGGCTCGGCAACGCTGATCCCGCCCACGGACATCATCGTGACCACCGGCGAGAAGCGCACCGTCGACGGTATCGAGATGGTCTTCCAGATGGCCAACGGCACCGAGGCGCCCGCGGAGTTCCTGGTGCACTTCCCCGGCCTGCGGATGCTGTGCTCGGCCGAGGACGCCACCCACGTCATGCACAACATCTACACCCTGCGCGGCGCCCAGATCCGTGACGCCGCGACCTGGTGGAAGAAGCTCGACGAGACCGTCGAGCTCTTCGGCGCCGCAACCGATGTGATCATCGCTCAGCACCACTGGCCCCGCTGGGGAAACGCCGATGTGGTGGCCTTCCTCGAACACCAGCGAGACCTCTACAAGTACCTGCACGACGAGGCGCTGCGGCTGGCCAACCACGGCTACACCATGAACGAGGTCGCCGAGAAGCTGCGACTGCCGCCGGCCCTGGAGGCCGAGTGGCACTGCCGTGGCTTCTACGGCACGACCAACCACAACGCGAAGGGCGTCTATCAGCGCTACCTCGGCTGGTACGACAGCCATCCCGCCCATCTGCACCCGCTGCCGCCGGAGCAGGCCGCGCCCAAGTACGTGGAGTTCATGGGCGGCGCCGAGGCACTGCTGGCCAGGGCCAAGGAGGCGTTCGACGCGGGCGAGTACCGCTGGGTCGCCGAAGTGCTCACCCACCTGGTCTTCGCCGACCCCGGCAACACCGAGGCACGCCATCTCCAGGCGGACACCCTGGAGCAGCTGGGCTACCAGGCCGAGAGCGGACCATGGCGCAACGAGTACCTGATGGGCGCCTTTGAACTGCGGAACGGCGTGCGCGACCTGGGCAAGGTGCAGCTGGCCACGCTGGAGATGCTGCGTGCCATGACTCCGGACATGCTGCTCGACTATGCGGGCATCCGGCTCAACGGCCCCCGGGCCTGGGACAGGACGAGCAGCTTCAACTGGTCCTTCCCGCAGGCCGGCGGCACGACCGCGTCCTACGCGATACGGCTGCGCAACGGCGCCCTGGTCTACACCCCGGGCAGGGTCATCGACACGCCCGACGCGTCGGTGACCTGGGAGCACGAGAGCTTCCACAAGGTGCTGTGCGGTGCGTCGGACCTGCGGTCCGAGATCGACGCGGGAGCGGTCCGGATCCAGGGCGACGTATCGGCGCTGACCGGGCTCTTCGATCTGCTGGACGAGTTCCCGTTCTGGTTCCCCGTCGTCACCCCGTGACCACGGCCGCCGGGAGC
>NZ_JBSGUP010000097.1:0-17742 GCF_053607985.1 Streptomyces sp. NPDC055078 | reverse complement strand
GGGCAGCGGCTCGCCGGGGATCGGCTCGACGTACTTCCTCATGCCCGCCATCGCTCGCCTCCGTTCTCAACTTGGTTGTGCCGGGCCCGCGTTCAGATCACGGGCCCGGCACGACTGGGGCGGGCGAGGGTCAGGCGATCGGGCAGGTCAGCGCCGTCTGGCCGCCGGTGGTGCCGGACGGGCAGATCGGGATGGTGATGGCGCGGGTGTCGACGGACCGGTCCACGAGGGCCACACACTCCTCAGCGAAGAGGGCCGTGTAGTCGTTGGTACTGAACTTGGTTGAATCATGAATTACCCCGAGGTTGACCTCTTCGCCACGGCCGATCTGGAGCGAGCCCGCCGGGTACATCAGCCCCTGCATGGTCGCGGGCCATTCCGTTGCCGGCGTCGGTCCGCCGAGGTCGGTCGGGACACCCGGGGGCAGGTTCCGCGCCCACTGGGTGCGGACACCGAGACGGCTGAACGCGTCCTGGATACAGCCGGGGTCGATCTCGCAGACATCCTTGCCGTTCTGGCGGGCGATGTCCGCGAGGAACAGGTTCCGCGCCCACCACGGGAACACGACCTCCAGGGCCGTGGTCTCACACAGGCTGTGACGCTCAATCATGTCGGCGGCCTGGAGAGCGATCGCCGCGTACACGGCCGACAGAGCGCCGAACGTCGCCGGGAGGACGACCGGGGTCGCGATCGCGAGAGCCTGCTGGTAAAGGACCGAGCGGATCCGGATCTCGTGCGCCACCATGGCGTTGCGGAGGTACCAGGCGACCAGTTCGGGGAAGTGGCGCTGCGTCAGGATGCCCGCTTCCAGACACACACCGACCGCGTCACAGCGGACCTCGACCGGGGCGGGGCACGGGATCGTGAAGCAGGGCTTGGTCGCGCCGCTGATGTCGTCGGCCTCGGTGTGCACCCACGTCATCGTGGACACATCGAGCGACAACGGCTTGTAGTACCTCAACCCACCCCTCGCGAGCTGGATCTCCGGCGCGTCCCACAGCATGTCAGGGCACGCCGTGTCGGTCAGCTCGTAGATCGTCTCCGAGGGTGCGCACCAACCGCCGGACGCCACGAGGTCCTTCTCCGGCAGGCGCCTCTGGCTGGACGCGTGGAGCGACACCGTGGTCCCCTCCGGGGCCGACGAGGAGTCGGTGACGATCAGCTCCTGCTGGTACGGGTGCCGGTAGCTGATGACCTGGCCCACGCCACCGCCCGCGGTCTTCAAGGCGTTGGCGCGGGAGATGATGCCCGCCGTGATGCCGTCGAAGTCGAGCGCCTGGCCCGGGGCGTAACCAGGGACGTCGACCGCCGCGGTGATGCTCGTACCCGGGGCGGGCGGCTCCGGCAGGACACGGGGCTGACGGCGGCGCACGCCGGACAGGTCCAGGGCCGGGCGTGCGACGACCGAGGCGGTGACCTTCGGGGCGGGATCGGGATCGGGCTCCGGCTCCTCGACCACCGCGGCGGCGGTCTCCTCGCCCCCCGTACCCTCCCCGCCCTCGGCCGCCTCGGTGGGGGCCTCGGGGCCGCGCACCTGGGCGGCGAGAGAGTCGATCTCGGCGGCGGCCTGCTCGGCTGCCTCGCGGCGCGACGCCTGCTCGGAACGGATCGAATCCACACACGTGGCGAGAGACCGCAGAGACTCCAGATCCTTCGTCGTGACGGTGGTGGACTGCGACTTGGCGTCGAACGCCTCGACAGCGCCCGAGAGCGCCTGGTTCAGCTCGTCGTCGGAGAGAGCGGAGACGTCTTCCGGGATTTCGAAGTCGGCCATGGCCTGGGCACTCCTGTGATCGATCTTGGAGTTGCCCGGCCCAGAACCAGCGGCGATGTGAGAAGCATAGCCCGATGCCGACCGCCGACATCGGGCTATGTCAAGGGGACACCTACGACAGGATCACGCCTTCTTGGCCGTGGTGGCCGCCTCCCTCGCCTTCTCGCGGACGACGCTGCCCGCGTACCGCTTCGACACGGCCTTGGCCGTGGCCTCCGACGACGAGGGGCCGAACAGCACCTTGCCGTCACCGCCGTCGGCGACGACTTCCCACTGCTGCCGCTTGCCCTTGTTGCAGGCGCATCCCATGTCAGGCTCCCTCTCCGGTGGTGGTGTGGCCGGCCGCGATCTCCTCGCGGGCCGGTGCGATGACGGAGGCGGCGAGTCGTGCGGCCTCTTCCTTCGCTGCTTCTCGCTGCTCGTGGTGCCGGTCCAGGGCCGTCACGAGGATGTCCAGGAACGGCACGCTGGACAGCAGGGCCGAGGCGACGGCGTCCACGTCCTTGCTCGCCAGGTGCGTTGTCCGGACGTTGTCCGGCCGGTTGTCCGGAACAATGTCCGGACGGTGTCCGACCTGGTCAGACGCGGTGCGCGTGTCCGTGGCCGGGGGCTGTCCGGACATGTCCGCCGGGTTGTCCGGGAGTTGTCCGGACACGTCCGGCTCGGTGTCCGGGAAGGTGGCGGCGCCGGCCGCCGACGCCGCCAGAGCCAGGTTGGAACGCTCGATCACAGCGGCGACGAGTGGCGACGAGTGACCAGGCACGGGCACGTCCAGGACCGCGCGCAGCTCCCAGCCCCCGCCCTGACGGGCCCGCAGGTGGTAACTCGGCTGGCACGTCCTGAATACCGCCTGGTCCCAGTCGGACAGCCAGGGCGCCCCCGCGCCGGAGAACCAGAGACCGCCTTCGCTGAGGCCCACGGTGACGATCGCGCCGACCGTGCCGCTGTTGTCGAACTGACAGACCGCGTCGTCGCACTGGGCTCCGTCGCCGTTGTGCCCGACGTTCATCGTCATCGCGCCGACCTTGATGCTGCTGCCGTCGTCCAGGCGGAACTTCGCCCGGAGGAAGTGGCTGAAGTCCAGGCCCTCCCGCGCGAGCCGGTCGATCGTGATCTTCTTGCCGGGGTAGCCCGCGTGCGGCACCCCGGCCTGGGCAACCCACCCCCAGACCCGCCCCTCGGAGTAGTGGACTCCTCCGGACCCTGGGGGCAGCTCCTGGGCGGTCGGTTCGCGGAACCAGGCAGCGGGCATCGGCGGCATGTCCTGCATCGCCGTCCACGCCGACGCCACCAGCTCTTGCATCGCCGGGCTCTCGTCGTCCTCCCACGCGGACGCCGTGGTGTCGTTCTGCGGGCCCTCCGAGGAAGGTCCGGCGTACAGGCCGGGAGCGAGGCGCACGATCCGCCCGGCCTTCGCCGCCCGCGCCAGATGCCCGCGCGCCGTCTCCATCTTGATGGTGAGGGCGCGGGCGACGTCCCGTGCGCCGACGGGCACCGGGGACGACTTCACGTACTGGACGACCCGCAGGTGCGCGGGGGACGGTCCGGCTGCCGCCCACCACTCGTCGTCTTCCTCCACCTGGGCGGCCGGCTCGGGCTCGGCCAGGACGATGCGGGCCTGGTCGTAGGCGGGCATCGCCACGAGGGTGGCGCCGCGCAGCCGGGCCCGGGTGATCCGCATCAGGAGGTCGCCGGACGACTCGCGGTGCACGACCGTGCCCTGGCCCTGGTCGTCGGGGTCGCCTGCCGCCGCGGTGAGGGTGCCGGTCGCGGCGAACGCGGTCTGTACGGCTGCGGCGGACACCTGGCCGTCCGGGCCGGTGATGAGCTGCGCCGTGTGCGCCGACCGGGTCAGGAAGTCTCCGCACGCGGTGAAGTTCCGTTCGTCGGTCGCGGTGATCGACCAGGACCCGTCACTCATGCGGAACAGGGACGCCGCTGGCAGCGACGCGAGGAGCACGACCGCGCCCTCCTCGGCCTCGTCGCGGGGGCTGCGGTCCACGAACTCCACCGAGACGTCGTCCAGGTCGACGGAGACGCCGAGGGGTGCGCCCTCGGCGAGGAGCATGAGCGCGTCGGCTCCGGCGGGGCGGTTGGGGTAGAGGACGCCGGTGCCGGTGATGCGGTCGCCTTCACGGTCTACGTACTGGATGGCCCCGGCGAGTTCCGCTCCCTGGTGGCCCATCAGCATCTCGTCGGCGTACTGGAGCGGCCACGGCCCGGCCCCGGACCAGTACACCGATCCGGGGCGGAACACGCGGCCGTCGCCGGTCTCGGTGTTCTCGAACGCCAGGGCCGTGTCGTCCGGGTTGTGCCAGGCGCGGGGGGCGAGCGGCCCGGTCGTCAGGTTCTCGTCTTCGTCCATCGTGGTTGCCTCCTCTTCCCGGCCGAGCGGGATGTCGGTGTGCTCCCCGGCGAAAGCGACCCGCAGCCTGTCGAAGCGGATCGGGCCGAGGCGCTGGTTCATCGCTGTCAGCAGGGACGGGCTACGGGTGTAGGCGGCGCAGACGTGGGGCTGCCACGGCGTGTGCTGCGTCGGTAGGTCGGGCTGACGGTGCATCTCCTCCAGCGCGTACGTGGCCGTCCAGCGGGCCGTGTCGAGGGTCGGGGCGTCCTGGGGGCGGTCGCGGTCGTCGCCGACGGACCACACCCAGCACGGGTCATCGCCGTCCGCGTTCCACTGGTTCGCGCCGAAGACCCGGGCGGCGATCGGCTCGCCGAGGTCCTGGGCACGGGAGCGGAGCAGGCTGATGAGGTCGGCTCGGGATTCCTCGTCCCAGTCGGCCCCTTCGCCGAGGTAGAACAGCGTCAGGTGCAGCTCGCCCGCCGGCTCGGAGCCGGTGGCGTTGAGGACCAGGCGCTCCGCGTCCTCAGCGGTGGGCATCAGGGCGATCATCGCGCCGGTGTGGCCGCCTGCTGCTGCGGTCACCGACTGGGGGACTTCCACACTGCTCTCCTCAGATTCCAAGACGTGACCCCGTGCGGGGTCCTTCGGTTCGTAGGCAGAGGCGCGTTGTTCGGGGGCCACTCCGAGGCGGCACCGGCAGTGAATGACCAGGGACGCCGGGGCGGTCGGGTCGCCGGGGGCCTGCATCTCCACCCCGGCCACCACGAACGGCTCGGCCAGGAGCCGGATCTGACCGTCGACCTGGTCGTGGGCGGTGCGCACCCGCGCGTCGTGCCGGGTGATCCACTGCTTCACCACCGGCCGGTCCTCGCCGGTCGCAGCCTCAGCAGCGGTCAGGGTCGCCGTGTTCCACGCCCTGGTCGCCTCGGTCTGCGCGATGCGATGTTCCCGTACGGGGCCCAGGTGTGCCCCTTCCCGGTTGAACGCGGTGCGCAGCCTCGCCCGTAGCTGCTCGATGTCCTCACCGGCCGCGACGCCGGCCGCGAGCTCCGCGCGGGTCGCCTCGGCGAGCCGGTCACCGACCGCCCGCAACAGGTGCTCGGTGGTGGAGACGTACTGGGCGATGTCCTCGGGGAGTTCACGGCCGTCGTCGTACCGGCCGGGAAGGTCGTCCCAGCCGTCCGGCAGCTCCCCGCCGACGTCCTCGGCTGCGGCGACCGCGGCCCGCTCCGAGGTCCCGAGCAGGCGGCGCACGAGGCCGGTGACCCGGTTGTTCCACATGCGGGCGATCCGGCCCACGGAGAAGCGCGCGGCCACCAGCTCGTCGGCGGCCTGGACCGCGTCGGCGAACTCGTCGGCCGTCTCCGTGAGCGCCGCTGCGACCGCTTCGGCGAAGTCGGCCTCTGCCTGGTCGAGCTGGCGGTTTCGGTCCGGCATATCAGCGCTCCTCGTCGTGGAGGGCAGCGCGCAGGGTGGCCTCAGCGCGCTGGAAACCGTCGCGGTCCACATCCGCCGGGAACTCGAACGGCTCGCCGTCAGCGGCCCGTACGAGCTGCCAGCCGAGGACCTGGGTACCGCCTTCGTCCATCAGCAGAGCGAGGGCCAGGCCGCGAGGGTGGAACGTGGTGCGGTTGATGAGCCACAACAGGCCGGAGCCGACCAGGTCCTTCGGCGGGCGGTCGCTGCCCGCCAGGAGCACGGCGGCGTGCCGGTCGGTCTCGTCCATGCGCCACGCGGCGACCTCTTCGGCCAGGCCGTGATCCCGGCAGTGCGAGCACCAGCCATGGACGCGGTGCGCCGAGACGCTGTGCCCCAGCGGGGCGGTGGAGGTGTCAGCCATGGCCGGCCCCCTCGGGCGGGTTCGGGCAGGGACCGGGCACGGGGCCTACGTAGACCGCTGCCGGGCCCTGGTAGCTGATGGCCGGGCTGTTCCCGTTGAGCGTCAGGGACGTGACGCCGGGGACGCGGTCAAGGCGCACGGTGCGCAGGCCGTCGCAGTCGGGACACAGGTCGATGTGGTGGATGCACTCAGCCACGGTCGATCCTCCTTGCCGGGAGCGGGTTCGTGGGGTCCTCGCAGACCTCGCACCACGCCAGCGCCCCCGAGGTGGACACGCCCTCGGGGGTGAGCAGGTGCATCTCGCAGGTGATGCCGGTCCAGGCCCGGCAGGAGACGCACCACGCCTCGCGGGTCGTGCCGGGATGCAGGACCGGCCCGCCGTGGCCCTGCTGCTCGGTGGTGGCCGGTCGCCGGCCGTGGCGGGGACTCATGCCGCTGTCCCGAGGCAGGACGTGAGGACGGTCGGGACAAGCCGGTACTCGTGCTCGACTCCGGCCGCGATCAGCTCCCGGGCGTAGACGTCGAGGGACGAGGTCAGGCACTCCGGGTCGAGGCCGTACCGTCCGGCGATTTCCGAGGCACGGGACCAGGCGCCATCGAGGAGACGCCACTGCTCGACCTGGGCGGCGTCGACCGGGAGGAGCGTGTGGAGACGAGCCGACTCGATGTCGCGGGAGCGGGCCCGCTCCGAGCGGGGGCAGGCCGGGGTCTTGCGCAGCTTCTCGCCGGCCGCCGTGAGCGCACCCCAGATCAGGCCGTCCGCAGCCGCGAGGAGGCCGTCTGTGGGTCTGGCGGTGGCGGCGAGGGTGTCCGGCGGGGCCTCGGACTCGTCCACGGGCAGCTCGGGGTCGGTCTCGACCTCGTCCTCGTCGGGGGTGTTCTCCTCGTCGGGGTTGTCGGCGGGCTTGTTGCGGCGGGCGACTTCTTCTGCGTCGGGGGCGTCGGACTCATCGAAGCCGGTCTCTCGGCGGAGGGCAGCGTCGGAGATGACGCCCCGGTCGTGGGCCTGCAACGCGGTCTCGCTGCGGTTGGTGCGCACGCGCAGCGGGCTCGTGTCGTACCAGACGAGCCAGCGGTGCCACTCGGGGTCGCCCTCGGATTCGAGGATCGGGCGGAGCCACTGCTGTGTGAGGGCGTACGAGACCGTGGCGAGCTTCGGTTCGATGCCGAGGCGGATGGCCTCCGACGTCATCGCCCAGGCGCCCCAGTGGTTGACGTCGCCGAGGCCGAGGAGGATTTCGGCGGGGATCTCCAGGCCGGTCGCGAAGCGGCGTACAGCCTCGTTGCGGAGCTTCAGCGCCAGCTCGTCAAACTCGGACTCGAACTTGATCAGCTTGAAGTCGGCGATGGCGTCGGCGGGGAGTTCCAGCACGATCGGGACGGTCGCGGCGGCCGACTCGGGGTCACGGATCGCCGTCTCGGCGATCGTCATGAAGATTTCGATCAGGTCGTCCTGGGCTTCGCCGGCCGGGCCTGACGTGGGGAACCTGGTGCCCTTGGGGATGAGGAGCAGACCGCGGCCGGTGATGCGGGACCGGGCGATGGCCTTCACGGCGGCGTTGAGGAGCAGCAGCTCCTCCAGCAGTTCCAGGCTGGAGCGGACGGGGCTGTCGGCCTCAATGGCGCGCTCGGGGTCCGGCTCCCAGACGCGGATGGCGACAGGGCCGTCGGGGTCCATGCTCTCGGGGTCGCCTTCGGGGATCGGGACGTCTTCGCCGTCGATCTCCGCCATGAGCTTCCCGGACTGCTGCTTGACCTCCTTCACCGACAGGAGCCGCCAGTCGTGGCCGTCCTCCGGGCTGTAGGGGGAGAGGACTTCGGCGTTGGGGCGTACGACGATCCAGCCCTCGCCGGGGACGGTCAGGTGCTTGCCGAAGGTGCCGAGCATCCTCGACTGGCCGTCGGGGCCTCCGGCGATCTGGGCGACGATCTCGGCGGCGCGGTGGTTATCCGGTGCGGGCTCGATCGTGCCGTCGTCGGCGCGACGGCCGGCGAACAGGCGGGCCCCGGACATGGCGTTACCGATCCACGAGGCGGCGAACCTGACCTCGGGGACCTGGTGGTACATGTCGTAGGCGCGCGCCTGCCACGACTGGTCGCCTGCGCCCCGGCCCCGGATCTTGCGGGAGGTGTACCGGGACGCGGAGGCACTGATCTCCCTACGGGCCATCAGTGGTCGTCCTTGCGGGAGTCGTCCCACCGGTTGAGGAGGACGGCCGCGCCGGCCACGGCCAGCCACTCGAAGCCGTGGATGAGTACGGGCGCCTCGTCCCAAGTGCCGGTAACGAGGAGCCATGTCGCGAGGAGCGCCCCGGCGACCCACCACCCGGTGCAGTAGACGCAGGAGATCAGCGTCACCACCCCTTCGCGGAACGCCGAGGTAGGGCGGTTCTGCTGCCACGCGTCGACCCGAGAGCGAGCCGGGTCGAGAATCGAGTCATGGACGACGAGCTGGGTGCCTCGATAGCCAGCGAGGGCGAGGAGAGCAATTTCTGCGGGACTGATCATTTTCGTCCCCCTATGTAGAGATCATCCGGCCGAGTTCAGCGGGGGATGATAGGCCATCTCGCGCAGTGGGGTCCGACGTAAGTTGCCAGCTCAGGACCACTTTTCAGATCACAGCTACCAACGACCCCCGGGGCAGGTGCCTGGCCTGGCGGCATCGGTCCGGGCCGCCGATTTGCCGGAACACCACGAGGGGCCCGGAACCGGCCGGACCCCTCGTGTGTGCGGGCGCTGCTACTGGACGAACTGGCCCAGGACGGCGTGGACCGCCTCGTGGACCTCGTTCGACATTGCAGCGCGGCGGATGACCACCCTGGTGGCGGGGACAGCCGCTCGGGCGGCGCGCTTGGCCGCGTCGAGCCAAGCGTTGATCCCCCTCGCATGCTTCGGGTTGCGCTTCTTCGCCATGCAGCCCCCACTGGGTCAGAGGGAGAGCAGGTCTCTTCCCTCAGCCCTTGGTGTGAGAACTGGCGCATCCAACATTACGAGCCTCGTGTGATCCCGGTCACATCTCTGTGGTCGAAATCAGGCTGGATTCGGCTGCCCTCCCGACGAAGGTCCCGAAGCTTCAGGGCCGGTGTGGGAAGGGGCGGCCGTCTGGGGCCCGCGAAGACGGTCAACGAACGTTGCCAGAGGGGTGCCGCGCAGCGCTTCCTCCACGTCCACGCCCTCCCATACCATCGTACGCGTCGCGGCGAGGATGCTTTCCGTTTCGCCCTCGGCCGCATCCCACATGGCGCCGGATGGGTCGGTCTCGCGAAACCGCCGAACCATCGCCAGGTAGTCGCTCGGTCGGCTCAGGGCTTCTTCGGAGTCCACCGCGAGGGTCATAGCCATCTCTACGATCCGGACCATGTCCCGCGCATGCTCCTCGGTGATGTCCTGCGGCGACAGAATGTTGCCGGTCGCGTTCGAGTCCGTGTAGAGGCTGCGGAATTTGCGCCGGTTCGTGCGGCGGGCGTCGGCGCGTGCCTGCTTGAACAGCTGTTCCAGGCCCTCGGGAGGCTCTTCGCCCATGATGCCCAGCACGAAGTACACGCAGAACGCCTTGAACTCATGGTCATTCACCGCGGCACGGAAACCCTCCGCTGCTGCCTGGCGTTTGGCGTCAGGCCAGATGAGGACGGATAGACAGAGAACCGACTTCCCCATCTCCTCCAGGGCGAGCGCGGCATTGGCGAAAGCGATCGGCCAGATCCCGGTGTCGAGGATCGCCTGAGCGGCGCGAAGCTGCTTCCGCGCGTGACTCTGTGCCTGATCAGCCAGGGCTATGAGGACCCGGTCTGTTTCCTCCGGGTCTGGGAGCAGCATCGCCATCTGATCACTTTGGCAGGGGCTGGCCCCCAGCGCACCGTCTTTCTCCACGCTCGGAAGAGTCCAGCGGGTGCTCGCCACTGGTCAGGACAGCCCAGGCTCGGCGGTGTACTCGGCATCGTCCGGTCGAGCGGAGTCGTCGACCGGGCGCACGGGAGCGGGGTCCCGGGGCATATCGCGAGAACTCCGGTGCACGCAAGGCGACGACCTGCAAGTGTTTGATCAGAAACCGCCCACTGATGCGGAGTTGCTCGTGATCATCCTGGATAGCTGCACGCTCCGGAGCGTCGGCCTCGGCAGCGGACTCGATCTGCTGCACACGATCAAGGCGTCCGGCGTAGCTGTCGGTGTCCCGTGGATCGTCGTGGAGGAACTGGCCGCCCAGAAGTCGCTTGAGTACACGAAGGCCCACGAGGCGGCAGAGAGAGCCCTTGAGGTGCTGCGGAAGGCCACCCCCTGGGCAGCCGAAAGCGGTAGAACGAAGGAGACCGACAAGGTCAGGGAGCACTGGCGGGCCTACTACGGGAGGCTCGGGACCGTAATCCGCTCCAGCCAGGAAGTCATGGAGGAAGCGATCCGACGAGAGGCGAACGTCATTCCTCCGTGCAAGCAGGCGGGCCCCGAGAAGAAGCCGTTCAAGATCGGCGGCAGGGACGCTGCGATCTGGCTGACAGCCGTCGAATACGCCCGCGCCAACCCGGAAGAGACGGTCTACTTCGTCAGCAGCAACATCACGGACTTCGGGGACGGCAGCAGCTATGAGCCGCCCATGGACCAAGACCTCGATGGCCTCGGGGATCGGTTCAGGCACCTGACGAGTTTCGATGATGTCGTCGCCGAGTTCGCCCAGCCGACCAGCGTCGACATGGACACGGTGGTCGAGATCTGCGAACAGCCCGAGGTGCAGCAGGCGGTGCGGGCCTACTCGTTCAGGCACTGGACGTTTGGCGCCCACATCTTCTCTCAGGGGTTCGAAGCAACCACGATCACCGGGGCAAACACCACTAGGACCACGCGAGCCCAAGGATGGATCGACCCGCACAGGGTAGTCGTGCGCAGGCTGTCAACTGACAAGATCACGGGATATCACATCGGCGACGCTGTATGGGTGACTGCCGAGGTGGCTTGGGAACTCAGCGGCTATGTGTTGGAGGGAGACGACCAGCTTGTGTGGGTTGCGACCCGCCTCGACACGAGCCTGCTGCTTTCAGTCGGAGGGACCTCCAACCCTGCCGCCATCCTCCGGAGTTCCCCGCCCCGCGCAGTAGACGCTGACCTCGTGGACATCCCTGCCCAGCGTGCGGAGGAAGAGAAGCTCTGCCCTACGTTTGCTGCCATGCTCACAGACCCGGAGAGGACACTGGACGACTGGCTGTCAACCAACCCGGAAGGCAAGTGGTTCAGCAGCCGTCAGCACCGGGAACTCCTCTTCGCCGCTATTGCATCGCACGTGTTGGCTACTCGGAAGAGGTAGGGCAGCCGTTCATGTTAGGCCGCGGCGAATGGTCAGTTCCGTTCGGGAACGTTGCATGTCAGACCACTTTCAGATCACAAACAGGGGCTACGGAGTCGCGGCCGGCGCGGGTGGCCAGTCGGGGGCTTCGACGTCCGGATAGATCTCCCGGTAGTCCGCCAGGCGCTCGACATAGTGAGCGCTCCCGGCGGGGGTGAGGACATATCGGCGGCGCTCGCGGGTGACGTAGTGCGGCGACTGGTCGGGGTAAGCCCCGTTCACCGTGGTGCGTGTCACCACGACGCGCAAGTAGGGCCGGTTACCGCGCAGGATCTCGCCGTCGACCAGGTAGCCGTGGGCATCGCCCCACAGCTGATCCGTCTCTAGACCATCCTCGCCGGCCGCCGCAACTTTGCTGAACTCGCGCCACAGCCACTCGGACAGTGCCCATTTCGGCTTCGTCCAGCGGGGGCCGTAGCCGAGGCCGGCGCGGGCGGCGGCACGCCCGACCGGGGTGATCCGTACGCACACGATCGTGGAGAGCAGGCCGGGCACGTAGTCGACTTCGACCAGGCCGCGGGTGCCGAGGGCGGTGAGGGTGGACCCGGCGCCCGGGTCGTGGACGCCTTTCGACCGCAGCCGCGAGGCGAGGGCCGAGCCCGCGCTGTTGAGCGGGATACGCCGCCACACGCGGGCCGGGGTGCGGCTCCACGTGCGGGCGGACTCCGTACGGTGCGCCGCCTCGCGTACCTCGTCCTCGTGGAAGATCGCTTCCAAGTAGGTCCGCTGACGGTCGTTCAGTTCGCCCCATACTGTCTGTGCCTTCGAAGCGGTCACGGTGCGTGGCTCCTTCCTGCCGGGGGCGTCGTCAGAACAGAGCCATCGCGTCCGCGTCGGCGGTCACCGTGGCGGGCACTTCGGCCTCGATCTCGATCTGCCCGTACGGTAGATCTACGATCTCCAGCGATCCGGCGCACGACAGGAGGTGGCCGTCGGCGTCGCGGCGGGCGTTGGGGGCGTCGTGCCGCCAGATCCGGCCCTTGCTGAGCCGACCGGCGACCATCCCGGCCGCGATCGACCGTGTGCAGCTCGGGCATTCCACGCGAGGCAGCTTCATCACTCGGTCAGTGTGACCGGGCCGGCCGGGGTTCCGCCAACGGTTCAGGCCAGGGGGCTGTTGCCGTCTACCAGCCGCCCGGCATGTGGACCGCGCCGCTCGCCATGATGTCCTGCACGGCGCGGGCGCGGGCGCGTTCCCGGGCGTTCGCCTCATCGGTTCCGAGGCAGTCGGCGACGAGGCGCGCGCCGACCCGCTGCCGCGCCTCGCTGGACATGCCCTCGTCGGCCAGGGCGGCGTCGAGGTGACCGAGGACGGTCCGCATCCGGTGCACCTCTGCGACGAACTCAGGGGCGTGGAGCGCCGCGTGCTGCGCCTGCGGGTTGCTGTCCAGGTACTGACGGAGCGTCGTCTCAACCACAAGGGGATCCATCGCACCAGTTTCTCACCGGCTGATCCGGCGACCGTACTGTCCGGCCGACGCCGGGACCTGCCGGCCGCCGGGGCTGGGCGCCTGCGGGAGCGGCGCGTGGACGATCGCCCCCTGGTTGACCTCCGGAATGAGGCCGTACACGAGGACACAGGACGCGTCGATGCGGCCGGGACTGTCGGTGTCGGTCGGCATCCATGTGGCCCACTCGTTTTCCAGGTCCGTCATCATGCCGCGCAGCCGTACTCGGTCCTCGACCATCTGCTGGGCGATTGGCTCGGCGCGGAGCAGTTTGCCTTGCTTGGCGTGCACCGCGTCGATCAGCGGCATCAGCGTCTTTTTCGGGATGCGGCCCTCGTCCTGGAGGGCCTTCCACGCGGTGCGGATCGCCAGGGTGCACATGTCCCGGCCGAAGTTCCATTCCACGTAGATCACGGCCGCGTTCGTCTCGTACGCCAGGATGCAGGCCCGGCGCGACCACTCGGCCGACGACATGGCTTCCGACCGGTCGTGCGTGATCCATACCCGGTTGTCGGCGCCGAGGAAGCCCCCGATGATGCCGGCGACGTCGCGGCCACCGCCGGACGGGTCGATCGAGACGGCGATCTTCTGCGGCTCCACCACGGTGATGCCGTCGCGGATCGCCCGGAGCAGGTCACGGGAGACGAGCGCGCCTTCGGCGGGCTGCGGGTCGCCCTGCGACAGGGCGTGCCAGTCCCGGACGCTCGACGTGCTCTTGACGTCCGCCCACCAGGCCAGCAGCGCCCGCCTGTTCCGCGTCGAGATCTTCGGGTGCGGCAGTGGGTCACCAGGGGCGCGGCCGAGCGGGTCGGTGCCGAACTTGGCGTCGGCGATGGCGGGCAGGTGCACGACCTTCCACCGGCCGCCGTCCTCCAGGCGGCCGTCCTCCTCCAGCCGTCGGCCGGCGAAGTCGTCCGGGTGCCAACGAGTCTGGATCGCCACCACGGCGTTCCGGTCCGGCTGCAATCGCTTCGTGGCCGCCGACGACCACCAGTCGTGGACGCGTTCACGCATCTTCGCCGACTCCGCCTCGGCACGGTCCTTATGCGGGTCATCCACGACCAGCAAGTTCACGGAGAAGCCGGTGAGGCCGGCGCCGAGGGACACCGAGCGGACGCCGCCGCCCTGCACCGTCTCGTAGTCCTGTGCCGCCTCTGACCCGGCCAGCAGCGACAGGTCGTACTCGCCGCCGTGCTCCTGGATGTACCGGCGGATGGCCTTACCGCGTCTAAGCGCCAGGTCGTCGGAGTACGAGGTGACCGCGACACGGTCCTCCGGGTGGAGGCACAGCCACCAGAACGGCGCCCACTCCGCCACCGTCGTGGACTTCCCGACCTGCGCCGGGGTCAGGACCAGAAGCCGGTCATACTCGCCCCGTTCCAACCCCACCAGGGCCTCGCTGATGACCCGCAGGTGCGGGCGCATCCGGTACGACCGATCGAGACCACGGGCGAGCGTGGCCGGATCGCGCAGCAGGTCCCGGGCCGCCGCCCTCTTCGCGGCCTGGAGCCGCCGGAACACTTCCGCGTCGTCAAGGTGGTCCAGCTCGCTGACGGCGGGCACCCTGCTCACTCGTCGCCACCACTGCCCTCGTCCACGGCCGGGACTGGCGCGGCGCTCCCCTCCTCCTCGTCGGCGTCGAACGGCAGCGTCGCGCCCTCGTCCTCGCCGGCCGCTTCGTCGCCCTGGCCGTACTCCTCGTCGTCGTCCTCGCCGTCGAGTGCCCGAACCCGCCGGGTGACGGACGCGGCCAGCTCGGCGAGGCGTACCCGCCGCTGCTCCGGCGGCATCTGCGAGAACTCCGCGACCTGGACCGTCAGCGGGTCCCCACCGGCACCGGTGACCGCGATCGTCTCTGTCGGATCACCGAACAGGTTCCGCCGCAGCCGCATCGTGGTCTCCACGAACCGGGTGAACTCCGAGATCGTCATGTCGCCGACGAGCTGCTGCACGTGCGGGAGGGCCTGGCCGACCATGCCGGTCATCACGCGGAGGATCTTCATGTCGTCGCGGGCGGCCCGGCGGCGCTCTTCCTCCATCTCGGCGGTGTACTGCCGCTGCTGGTGGGTGTCCCAGGCGCTCGCGCGGTCCTGCCACCGGTACTGAGCGGCCAGCGCCCGTACATGGCTGTACGAAAGTGCTAGCGCGTCTGACGCTTTTGCAAGGGTTCTGGTCAGTCCGAGGTCTCGGAATACGAGGAACCGCTGGTGCCGCTTGGGGGTCTCTCCTGGCTGGCGTTCCCAGGGATCCACGGAGGGGTCGAGGGTGATGCGGTCGCTCATGTCGTCACGGTCCTGTGTGGCCTGCACGGGGCGGTGGGTGAGGGGACGCGTGGAGGCCCGTGGCGGTGCGTGAGCGTGCCGTGGGCTTCACTGCGTCAGGGGCAGTGCCGGGCCTAGGTGGTGGTCGGCTCCACTGCTGCCTGGGCGGCTTCCTGCGCAGCCTGCTCGATCTCGCGGCGGGCGATGTCCGTGAGCATGGCGACCATCGTCGTGAAGTTCCGGACGTCCTTGCAGCGGCCGAAGGCGTAGACGGCGCTGGCGAACTCCTCGAACTGCTCGGCGGAGGCGACGCCGACCACGTCGGTGCCGGAGGCGATGGCCGTGATGGCGTCCTTGAAGTCCTCCATCTGGTGGGGCAGAAACATCAGGGTCGCTGCGCGCCAGTCGAACTCTCCGTGCGGGATGGCGAGCTTGGTGTCGTCGGCCTCGACGGTCGGTAGCTGGTCCTCGTCCAGTCCGGTCGCGATCAGGTCGTCCACGTTGTCGATCATGGAGACGAGCTGAGCGAGGACGTCTTTGTCGGGGTTGCCGTGCAGCTCGTTGTGGGCGATCTGCTTCGCGATGACCTCGGAGCGCCGCATCTTGCGGGTGTCGATGATTGCCGGGATGCGGTTGATGCCGGCGGAGCGGGCGGCGCGGGAGCGGTGGTGTCCGGAGATGACCTCGACGGGGCCCTCGCCTCCGGGCTGGTGGCAGTACGGCAGGGACTCGAGAGCCCCCCGCTTGCGGATGTTGCCGGTCAGCCGCTCGAAGTGCCGGGGCTGCATGACCTGGGCGTTGATGTCCTGCTCGCGGAGGGTCGTGACGTCGACCCACCGGATGAACAGGTCTTCGCCGATCTGCATGGAGTCCATCGGCATGGGGACGGCGGCGGCCGGGTCCGGCGCCGTGTCGTCGCCGGCGGTCACGCTGTCGTCCTGCTTCGGCTCTTTCGCCATGACTTCTCCTTGGCCAGGAAGGTGGTGAGGGTGGTGGGGATGCTGTCGCCGTTCCAGTCGGCGCGGTACGTGAGCTTGAAGCCGTCGGGGTGCTTGGCCCGGGACTCCAGGGCCATGAGCCCGCGCAAGCCCTTCGCCTCGGGGTGCCGGGTGTACTCGACGGTGACCAGGCCGTCGGACGCGGCGAGGATGATCTCCGAGGCGCCGGTGAACACGAGGGCGGCGGTGCCGTGACGCAGCGCGCACATGGTGGCCAGGCGGGTCAGGCGGTAGCTGTGGTGCGGGGCGCCGAACGCGAACCGCATCAGCAGGTGCGACGTGTACTTCTTCGTGCCGGGGTACGGCCGGGTCATCGTCTCGGCGCCGTAGCCGATGACGCCGGCCGCTTTGCCGTCGACGGCGACGAGGAGGTTGTACGAGCCTGGGGCGGCGGCGAGGCGGTGCATCCACAGGTCGCGGTAGTAGTCGCACTCGGTGCCGCGTACGGGGATCAGCTCGACCCGCGACTCGGGGGTGATCTCGTGGTCGGGGCTGATGATCGGGAGGTTGGTGGGCGTGTACGAGCGGGACATGCCCAGGGCGACCTTGGGGCCGCCGGTGAGCTTGAAGATCTCCTCTGGCCGGTTGCTGATGACGTAGGCGCGGGCGACGTCGCCGAGGGGGTGTGCGAACACCGGGGTCTCGTGGGCGGCGATGCCGCTGCGCTCCTCTTGGAGGAACATCAGCAGGGCCGCCTTGTCGCGCATGTGGTCGGCGAGGCGCTGCATGTCGACGTCCGGGTCGAACACGGAGTAGCTGGGCTCACTCCATTCGACCCGCCCGGCGGTGTCGAAGAACTTCTCGAAGCCGGCCTTGTACGTCGGCGGCGCGGCGATGATGATCGCGTGCGGGTCGTCCTCGGCTTCGGCGATGTGGTCCCACATGCACTTCGGGGTGAACTTCACGCCGGGGAGCCGTTCGGCGATCGATCCGAGGCTTTCGGCCAGGCGCTTCTTGTGGATGTCTTCCCGCTCGACCATGTCGGTGACGAGGTTGTTCCAGTAGTCCGCGTCGCCCTTGGCCTGCATACGGGCCAGCCAGTGGACGTACAGGAGGTGCGCGGCCTGTTCGGCCAGCGGTCCGTCCGGGATCTCTACGGGTTCGCCGTCCAGGGTCATTCCGAGAGCGGCCAGGTCACCGCCTGAGACGCAGGTGCCGACGATGCCGGTGTAGAGGGTGACGTCGGACGTCTCCATGTGCGCGGGCGGGATGCCCGCGTTGGCGGCGACGAGGGCCGCGGCGAACGAGCCGACCCCCACCTCCACGTACCGCGTGTACTGATCACGCGGGAGCTTGTTGAACACCTGCCGGTAGAAAGCCCGGTCGGGGGCCGAGGAGTTCCCCGCGAACAAGACACCGGGGGCGGCGAATCCTGCTGGCATAGCTGTCCCTGGGGTGGCGCGTCGCTCGGCCCACAACCAGCAGCGTGGGGAGAGGGTAGCCGCTTCACCTGGGCGGATCCGGTGGCCGCATGTCTCCGGTGCGGTAGTGGGAAGGGTGGGGCCGTCGCCCGTCGAGAGAAGCCGTTGAGGGCAAACGACGATCCCCCCGGCCTGGCTGGCCGGGGGGTGTGTGGACCGCGAGGGAGGATTCGAACCCCCGACCTCCGGCTTCGAGAGCCAGTGCACCAATCCAACTGTGCTACTCGCGGTAGCGGCTCGTGCGGTCACAGTGACCCGGCCCGAGCGACGCAAAGGCTAGCAGCCTGGGCAGGCCGATGGCCGGGGAGCCCACCGGCTCCC
>NZ_JBSGUP010000096.1:11044-17743 GCF_053607985.1 Streptomyces sp. NPDC055078 | reverse complement strand
GGTCAGGGGGGGACAGGGGGATCAGGACGAGAAGAGCATCCGGCCGAAGCCCTTGTTGCGGTGATGGCCGTGGTGACCGTGGCCGCCGTGATGCGGGGCACCCCAGGCGGGCGCCGGGGCGGCGGCCGGGTACGCCTGGGGCGTGGGCGGCGCGGGCGGCGCCGGCTGGGACCACTGCGACTCAAGCCGGGTCAGGGCCTCCAGCTCGCCGTAGTCGAGGAATATCCCCCGGCAGCCGCTGCACTGCTCGATCTGGACACCGTTGCGGTTGTACGTATGCATCGCCGCATGGCACTTGGGACACTGCATGGTCGTGGCTCAGCTCCTCGCTGATCGGTCCGCGCCGCCGGGTGATGTCCGGTGACGTGAAGCAGCCTACGACGAAGAGGCGGGCCCCAACTCGGGTGGGAGACCGGCAATTCGGGCACATGCGTCGATCATGGTCTGATCGATGTCGTCCGGCGCGCGCCGTTCGGCCGCCGCCCGGGCGATGGAGAGCGCGGCGGTCTGGACGGTCAGGGCGCGGGCCGGGACGTCCAGCTCCGCCCAGGGGTCCCCGGGCGCGGTGATCGCCGGGCCCCGCGCGGCCGTGTACGCCCCCAGGAACCGCTGCCAGATCCCGGGCGACAGCAGCCCGGCCGCGAACCAGGCGGCGGGCCGCGCCAGATCCCACGCCGGGTCACCGAGTCCGAGGTCGTCCACGTCGATCAGCAGCCAGGGGCCGGCGGGGGCGGGGTGCCGGACGAGCTGACCGAGATGCAGATCGCCGTGGCAGAGGAAGCCGCCGCGGGGAGCGGGCGCCTCGTCACGGGCCCAGGCGGGCAGCCGCGCCCACGCCCGCTCGACGCAGGTGGCGGCGGCCGGGTGCTCCCGTGCCACCGCCCGCATCCGGGCTATGGCCCGGACCGCCTTGGCGGGGCCGCGCATGGGCGGCAGCGGCCCCGGCAGCCCGCCCGGCTCGACCCGGTGGAGACGCGCGAGCAGGACCGCGGCTTCCTCCCAGGGCGCGGCGCCGGGATCGGCGGGGTCGACGGGAACGCCGTAGGGCCAGGCGGTGACGGGCCGGCCGCGCACCTCCCGTGCGGGTACGGGCAGCGGTGGCAGCAACGTCCCGGCGAGCCGGGGGTGCGCGGCGACAGCGAGCCGCACGCGGTGCCCGACGGGGTCGGTGCCGAGGTCGTGCGCCTTGGCCACGGCTTCTCCGTGCCGTACGACAGTGCCGTCGGCGCGGTCGGCGAGGACGTCCGCACGAGGGGTACAGGCGTGGCAGGGGCCCGGGGTGGTGGGGTGGGCGGCGGCGCGGGCCGTCCGGGCGAGCGCGCTGATGACGGCTGCGGTCATGGTTCCCCCTGTCGTGCCCCGGCCCTCGTGCCGAGCCTACGCGCGCGTCGCCCCACGCCCCATGCCGGGCACGTGAGTCGGCCCGGTGCCGGGTCACGCATCCGCCGTATCTCATCCGCACCACGGTGGGACCGCACAGCACCCGCCGTACCAAATTCCGCACCGCCGTGGGGCCGTACGCGGTCGGGGCGGGTGTCGGACGCGGACCATAGGCCGTCGGGGCGGGTGTCCGAACCGGGCGGGCCCGGTGTCGTACACCCCGGACGGGGGCTCGTACGGGCCTCCTTGGGCAGGGGCCGGACCTGCATGACCGGGGCGCGGGCTGGGCCCGGCAGGGCGCGGGTTGGGCCCGGCTGTGCGATGGCGGGGCCTGGTCGGGCACGGGCCGCCGGTCCTGGTCGGGCCCTGGAAAGGTGCGCGCAGGGCACGGGGCAGGTGCGCGCAGGGCACGGGCAGGGCGCGGGCCGGGCCTGGTTATGCGTACGCGGGTCCCGCCTGCGCGCGGACAGCGCGATGGCCGGTCAGCTCCCCAGCTGACCGGCCATTGCTTGCCGTCCGCCGCACCCCCGTCCCCACGGGGTTGTTGGCCGGATGTCCCCGACCCGGACCGCTCTTCCGGGCCCGGGGCGCCGCTCAGCGCCCCAGCATCACGCCCACGGACGACGCATGTGTCACTACCGCATCCCAGCCACCGAAGACAAAGAGCAGCAGTGCCGCCAGGGGAAGCACCATGGCCGTCGCCACCAGCGGGTGTCGCCGGCCGGTCCGATGGCCGCCGAACGCGGCCGAAGCCCTGCGTCCGTGCGTGCGGATCATGGTCTGCATTGCCGTGTCCGCCATGGGTCCTCTCCTGTCGTGGATAACAGCGGCGAGTGTCTGACCTCGGGGGACGAGTACTGCACCCGCCGCTTGACCTCAACACTAGGGATTCGGCGGAGCCAGGACGTCATGCCCGCGTATCGACTTCCGGGCCTCCCGGAGGATGAGCCACCGCCCCGATGCCTACTCCTCTGGGTGGAGAGGAGGGCCCAGGATTGGGGGACTTCCCGGAGGGGTCCCACTGAGGGCTTCCCCCGGGGCCGGACGGACTCCACCAGGCGCAGTACACGCGCCCTTCGGAGGGCCGTCCGCACCACCCGGAGCGCCGCCCGGCCGGTGACTTCCCTCACTTCCGCCGCCCCGCCGCGCCCCGCGCCGGCCGCCGCACGGTCTGCCCGGCTTGCCACGACTACGACGGTACGCGCGTTGTCTCCCCCGCCGCGCCCACCGCCCGACGGCGATCGGCGGCCGGGCCAATCTCCGTCCCGCTTCGGTCCGTTGGCCTCTCGTACGGGCGGACGTGTCCGGAACCGGCCGCCCCTGACCACTCCCCGGGCCACCCGCCCGGCGCCGACAATCGATCGGTTCGTGAGGGCGCGGCCTATGAGCGCTCCGGGGCGGGGGTACGTAAGCTGTGCCACGTCAAAATCGGACGATCAGGCGGCGGGGCGGGGCCTTCCCCTCGTTGGGCAACGGGCGGGGCCTTCCCGGCCCGCGAGTCACGGGGTGGGATTCCCCCACCGCCAGGCAGGGGTGGGGTCTCCTCACCGCCAGGCAGGGGACGGACATGGCGATGATGCGGCTCCGGCGCGAGGATCCGCGTGTCGTCGGCTCGTTCAGGCTGCACCGGCGGCTGGGCGCCGGCGGTATGGGTGTCGTCTATCTGGGCTCCGACCGCCGGGGCCAGCGGGTCGCGCTGAAGGTGATCCGGCCGGATCTGGCCGAGGACCAGGAGTTCCGATCGCGGTTCGCGCGCGAGGTCTCGGCCGCGCGGCGGATCCGGGGCGGGTGCACGGCACGGCTGGTGGCCGCCGATCTGGAGGCGGACCGCCCGTGGTTCGCCACCCAGTACGTCCCCGGGCCGTCCCTCCACGACAAGGTCAACGACGAGGGCGTCCTGCGGACCGCGGAGGTGGCGGCGATCGGGGCGGCGCTCTCCGAGGGGCTGCTCGCCGTGCACGAGGCCGGTGTCGTCCACCGGGACCTGAAACCGTCGAACATCCTGCTCTCCCCCAAGGGCCCGCGCATCATCGACTTCGGCATCGCCTGGGCGACAGGCGCCAGCACGCTGACCCATGTGGGCACGGCCGTCGGCTCCCCCGGCTTCCTCGCCCCCGAGCAGGTGCGAGGCGTGGCGGTCACCGCGGCGACGGATGTGTTCGCGCTGGGCGCGACGCTCGCCTACGCGGCGACCGCGGACTCCCCCTTCGGACACGGCGGTTCTGAGGTGATGCTGTACCGGGTGGTGCACGAGGAGCCACAGCTCAACGGCGTCCCGGACGCGCTCGCCCCCCTGCTGCGGGCTTGTCTGGCGAAGGACCCCGAGGAGCGCCCCAGTACCCTCCAGCTCTCCATGCGGCTGAAGGAGATCGCCGCGCGTGAGGCCCAGGGGCTGCCGGAGGCGAGGCCGCCCGCCCAGCGGGAGCGGATCGAGGCCGACCGGCCGACCTCCCGCTACTCCGACCGCCCGGACCGCCCGGACCGGACCGAGCGGATGGAACGCACCGAGCGCGCCGACCGCCGTACGGGCGGGGGTACCGGACCGCGTTCACAGCCTTCGCGCACCGGCTCGTCCCGTACGGGCTCGTCCCGCACCGGTTCCGCCCGGCCACGGCCGCCGCAGGGCACCTCCCGTACCCAGGGCCGCCAGGGCACCAGGCCGGGCGTCCGTACGACGTCGACCGGCCGGCGGCCCGCCAACCCCAGACTGCTGCGGCAGCGGATCGTCGTCTTCTTCGTGGTGACGCTGATCGTCGCCCTGGGCATCGCCGCCGCCCAGCATCTCTAGGGCGTGTTGCGCACGTCCCGGTCGGGAGCCGTCCCGGCCGGGCCGACCGGTCTCCGGCGGGCCGGTCGGTGTCCGTGGGCCGACCGGTGTCCGGCGGGCCGGTCAGCTTCCGGGGCGCCCGGTGGCGATCGCGTAGAAAGCCACCGCCGCCGCCGCGCCCACATTGAGCGAGTCCACGCCGTGGGCCATGGGGATACGGACCCATTCGTCGGCCGCGACCAGCGCCTGTGCGGACAGTCCATCGCCTTCCGCGCCGAGCATCAGCGCGACCCGGTCGAGCCGGTGCGGCGCCGCCTCGTCGATCGCGGCGGCCTTCTCGTCGGGGGTGAGGGCGAGCAGTTCGAAACCCGCCTCCCGTACGGCCTCAAGACCTCTGGGCCAGACATCGATCCGGGCGTACGGAACGGCGAACACCGCACCCATCGACACCTTCACGGAACGTCGGTACAGCGGGTCGGCGCAGTCCGGTGACAGCAGTACGGCGTCCATGCCCAGGGCCGCCGCGCTGCGGAAGATGGCGCCGATGTTGGTGTGGTCGTTGACCGACTCCATGACGACGATCCGGCGGGTCACCGTCAGCAGTTCCCCGGCGGTCGGCAGGGGTTTGCGCTGCATGGAGGCGAGCGCGCCGCGGTGGACGTGGTAGCCGGTGACGCGTTCGGCCAGCTCCGGGCTCACCGCGTACACCGGGGCCGGGAGTTCGTCGATGACATCGCGCATGACATCGACCCACTTCGCGGACAGCAGCATGGACCGCATCTCGTAGCCGGCGTCCTTGGCACGCCTGATGACCTTCTCGCCCTCGGCGATGAACAGTCCTTCGGCGGGCTCGCGCTTGCGGCGCAGCTCCACATCGGTCAGTCCGGTGTAGTCCCGAAGCCGTGGGTCGTCGGGGTCCTCGACAGTGATGAGATCAGCCACAGGGTGATACTGCCTTCTCCGGGGGGTGCGGTGCCAACGCCTGGGCAGAGGTCGGTTACTGAGGGTCAGGTGAGCCTACGGTGACGACCTCGCCGATCACGATGACGGCCGGGGGCCGCACCTCCTCGGCGACGGCGACCGCGGCGACCGTGGCCAGGGTGGCGTCGACCCGGCGTTCGGCCGCCGTGGTGCCCTCCTGGATCAGGGCGACGGGCGTCCCGGGGTCACGGCCGCCCGCGATCAGCGCCTCGGCGATCGCCCCGATCTTGTCGACGCCCATCAGGACGACGAGGGTGCCACGGAGCCTGGCGAGCGCGGCCCAGTCGACCAGGGAGCGTGCGTCGTCCGGGGCGACATGGCCGCTGACCACGGTGAACTCATGGGCGACACCGCGGTGGGTGACGGGGATACCGACCGAGCCTGGCACGCTGATGGAGCTGGAGACACCGGGGACGACCCGGCACGGGATCCCGGCCGCGGCGAGTGCCTCGGCCTCCTCCATGCCGCGCCCGAAAACAAAGGGGTCGCCCCCCTTGAGCCGTACGACCGCTTTGCCCGCCCTCGCATGCTCGATCAGGGCGTTGTTGATGGCCTCCTGGGCCATGTAACGGCCGTACGGGATCTTCGCGGCGTCGATGACCTCCACCTGCGGGGGCAGTTCGGCCAGCAGGTCGCGCGGGCCGAGACGGTCGGCGACGACGACATCGGCCTCCGCGAGCAGCCTGCGGCCGCGCACCGTGATCAGGTCCGGATCGCCGGGCCCGCCGCCGACGAGGGCGACTCCGGGAGTCCTCGTACGGTGCTGGGGGGCGGCGATCGTGCCGTCGCGCAGCCCCTCGACGATGGCGTCCCGCACGGCGGCGGTGCGGCGCGGGTCGCGTCCCCGTACATCCGTCGTGAGTACGGCGACGGTGACGCCCTCGGAGCGCCCGGTCGCGGGCGTCAGAGCGGTGGCGGCGGACGCGTCATCGGAGCGTACGCACCAGGTCCGGGTGCGCTCGGCCTCGGCGGACGCGTGCTCGTTGGCCGCCGTGTCGGAGGTGGCGATCAGGACGTACCAGGCGTCGGCGAGGTCCCCGTCGGCGTATGCGCGCCGCTCCCAGCGGATCTCACCGGCATCGGCCATGGCCTCGACGGAAGGGGTCGCGGACGGCGACACCAGAACGATGTCCGCCCCGGCGGCGATGAGCGCGGGCAGCCGGCGCTGGGCGACCTGTCCGCCGCCGATGACGACGACACGGCGTCCGGACAGACGCAGTCCGACGGGGTAGGCGGGGTGCGCGTGCGCGTGCTCGGCCATGGTGGTGCGGCTCCCTGGGGCGGGGGATGGGGTCCATGCGACCGCGTCGGCGCTGAAGCGGCTGGTGAGGGCCATTTTACGGGGCGGTCCGCCGTGGGGCCCCGGCCGGTCCCCCGGGCGCCCCGGTCCCCCGGCGGTCCGGCTCTGGCCCTGGTGCCTTCCTCCGGGGGCCTCCGTTTCCCCCGGCCCTGTGCCCGCACGCCCTGCGGGCGTGGGGGGGGGGGGCGGGCCCGGGGCCGACCCCCCCCCCCCCCCGGCCCCCCCCCCCCCCCGCCCCGCCCCCCGGCCCGCCGCGGCGGCGGCGCACACC
>NZ_JBSGUP010000096.1:0-11034 GCF_053607985.1 Streptomyces sp. NPDC055078 | reverse complement strand
CCCAGCGCCGAATCGTGCACGCCTCTGTGCCCGAAGGTCCGTCCTCAAACGCCGGACAGGCTGAAAGACCGGCGCACCGGGCCAGCAAAACCAGCCCCTCTGGGGGCACCTCCCAGGCGGAGCCCTGGGGGAGATTGAGGAGCTGGGGGTCCCCCCACGCCGCAAGGCGTAGGGGGCGGTCCGGGGCAGAGCTCCGGGGGGCTATTTCTCGGTGACGCCCGCGGAGTCGAAGGTCGCGACCTCGTGCATCGCGCGGGCCGCGCTCTGGACCACCGGCAGCGCGAGCAGCGCCCCCGTGCCCTCCCCCAGCCGCAGATCGAGGTCCACGAGCGGTCGCAGGCCCAGTTTGTTCAGGGCGGCCACATGGCCGGGTTCGGCGCTTCGGTGGCCCGCGATGCAGGCGGCGAGGGCTTCGGGGGCGATGGCGCGGGCGACCAGGGCGGCGGCGCCGGCCGAGACGCCGTCGAGGAGGACCGGGGTGCGCAGGGACGCGCCGCCGAGGATGAGTCCGACGAGCGCCGCGTGCTCCAGACCGCCGACCGCCGCGAGGACCCCCACGGGGTCTGCGGGGTCGGGCGTGTGGAGTTCGAGGGCGCGGCGGACGACATCGATCTTGCGGGTGTGCATCTCGTCGTTGATACCGGTGCCCCGGCCGGTGATCTCCGCCGGGTCCATGCCGGTGTAGACACAGATCAGCGCGGCCGAGACGGTCGTGTTGGCGATCCCCATCTCCCCGGTGATCAGGGCCTTGTTGCCCGCCGCCACCAGGTCCCGCGCCGTCTCGATGCCGACCTCGATCGCCGAGAGCGCCTCCTCACGGGTGAGGGCGGGACCGGTGGTGAAGTCGGCGGTGCCCGCGCGGACCTTGCGCGGCAGCAGTCCGGGGGTGGCGGGGAGATCGGCGGCGACACCGACGTCGATGACACAGACCTCCGCGCCGACCTGGTTGGCGAAGGCGTTGCAGACCGCGCCGCCGCCGAGGAAGTTCGCGACCATCTGGCCGGTGACCTCCTGGGGCCAGGCCGTGACGCCCTGCGCGTGCACCCCGTGGTCACCGGCGAAGATGGCGACGGCCGCGGGCTCCGGGATCGGCGGCGGGCACAGCCGGGAGAGGCCGCTGAGCTGCGCGGAGATGATCTCCAGCATGCCGAGGGCGCCGGGCGGCTTGGTCATGCGCTTCTGCCGCTCCCACGCCTCGCCGAGCGCCTTGGCGTCCAGCGGGCGGATGCTGGTGACGGTCTCCTGGAGCAGATCGTGCGGCTCCTCGCCGGGCAGGGCGCGGCGGCCGTAGGTCTCCTCGTGGACGACCCAGGACAGCGGCCGGCGCTTGGACCAGCCCGACTGCATCAGCTCGGGCTCCTCCGGGAACTCGTCGACGTATCCGACGCACAGATACGCCACGACCTCCAGGTGCTCCGGGAGGCCGAGCGCGCGGACCATCTCGCGCTCGTCGAAGAAGCTGACCCAGCCGACGCCGAGGCCCTCGGCGCGCGCGGCGAGCCAGAGGTTCTCGACGGCGAGCGCGGAGGAATACGGCGCCATCTGCGGCTGGGTGTGCCGCCCCAGGGTGTGGCGGCCACCGCGCGTCGGGTCGGCGGTGACGACGATATTGACCGGCGTTTCGAGGATGGCCTCGATCTTCAGTTCCTTGAACTGTTTGGCCCGGCCCTTCGGCAGCGACTTGGCGTACGCGTCCCGCTGACGCTGTGCCAGTTCGAGCATGGCCCCCCGGGTCTCGGCGGACCGGATGACGACGAAGTCCCACGGCTGGGAGTGGCCGACGCTGGGCGCGGTGTGCGCGGCCTCCAGGACGCGGAGCAGGACCTCGTGCGGGATGGGGTCGCCGCGGAAGCCGTTGCGGATGTCCCGGCGCTCGCGCATCACGCGCAGTACGGCGTCCCGCTCGGCCTCGTCGAATCCGGGCGCGGGCGGGTTCTGGGCGGCGGCGGGCGCCGGCTCGGCCGCGGGCTCCGGGGCCGGCTCCGGGGCCTGCTCGGCTTCCTGCCCGGCCGCGGCGGCCGGCTCGGGCTGCTGCGCCGCGGGCTCGGCGGCGGCCTCCGGCTCAGGCGCGGCCACCTGTTCAGGGTGCGGCGCGGGGTGTGGCTCCGGCTCAGCGGCTGCCTCCGGTCCCGGAGCAGGCTCGGACGGCTGCTCGGCCGAGTGCCCGGCCGCCTCCGCCGTCGCCTCCGCCGGAGACCCGGACTCCGGTTCGGTCTCGGGCTCGGTTCCGGGCTCGGATGCGGGCTCGGTTCCAGGCTCGGTTTCGGCCACCGGCCCGGGTGCCGCCTCCGATGCCGTTCCCGCCTCCGTGTCTGCTTCAGCTTCCGTTACGGGCACGTCCGCGGCCTGTTGTACGAGTACGGGCTCCGGCTCCGGTTCCGACTCCGGCGCAGGCTCCGCAGCGGGCCCGGCAGCGGTGACGGCCTCGGGCCGGCCCGGCGCCCGGGTCTCCTCACGCGGGGCGGGCACCGTCGCCTGAGGCGCGGGCGCCTCGGGCTCGGCCGACTGCTCCCGTACGGCCTCCCCCGACTCCTCCGGCTCCTCTGGCTCCACTGGTTCTTCCGCTGCCTCTTGCACCGGCCCCTGCACAGACTCCTGCGCGGGCTCCTGGACGACCTCCTCCGGCTCGGGAGCCGGAGCGGGGGGCTCAGCCGGAGCGGGGGCGACGAGGGCCGTCGGCGTCAGCGTGGGCAGGGCGGGCGGGGCGGGGGCGACCGCTTCCGCCGACACGGGGGGAACCGCGGGACTCTGCGGAGGCCGTGGGTCCCAGGGCGCCCCGGCCTGCGGCGGGATCTCCCCCAACTGCGGTCCGGGCAACGGCTGAGCCGACTCCTCGCGGGGCACGTCCAGATACTCCGGACCCGTCGTGGGCGGCCCGGGGTGGCTCTGCATGACCAGGGGGTGCGGCGGCGTACCCGCCGGACCCCGGTCGGCCAGCGACAGCACCACGCCGCCCGAGGTGTCGGGCAGCGGCGGGCCCATGTGGAGAGGGCGCCGGGCGGTCGCCGCCTGGGGGGCGGACAGGGCGGCGGAGGCCGCGGGGTCGGGTACGGGCTCGGCGGCCCGCTGTTCCCCGTCTGCGGCGGGCGGTGGCACCGCCGGGCCCTGCTCGGTCCCTCCGGCCGGGACGGGTGGCACGGGTGGCGCGGTCTGCTCGGCGCCCGGCTGTATGCCCGGCACCGGAGCCACCAGGTCCGGGGCACCGAGATCCGTCGGAACGCCGAGCGCCGGAGCGCCCTGGTCCGGTGGTGTGGCGAACTCCGGGGCCGCCCCCAGTTCCGGTGACCCGAGATCCGTCGGAGCCGCGAACTCCGGGCCCATGGGCGCCGGTACCGGGACGGCCTCGCCCTGGTAGTCCGCGGCGGGCCCGGGCGGCTGCTCCGGGACCGGGGCCGCGACGGGCGCCTGCCCCATCGCACCCCCGTGCGCGGGCGTCGGGTGCTGCCCCGGCGGCACGGGTGCCGGGTCCTGGGCCGGAGGCTGCGTCTGCTGAACTGGCTGGGCCTGCTGAACGGGCTGCGTCTGCTGAACAGGCTGGGCCTGGGGCGCGGTTGCCTGGTGCTGCGCCGGAGGCGCGGAGTGCGGGTCGCTCCACGCGCCCTGCGCACCCGGCATCAGCAGCAGATCGTCCTCTTCGGGGCCCTGCTCGGAGGGGGGCAGGTAGGTGTACGCACCGGGACCGGGCATGCCCGGCTGCTGCTCCACCACGCCTGCGTTCTCCGGCAGCCCCTCGCCCGGGATCTGGCCGGTGTCAGTCATGCGTACCCCTCGCCCATCGACTTGTGATCCTTCGCCCATCGCCCGGGCGCCCGGTCGCGGCACACCCGTCGCCCGTCTGGAAGAACGAGCCTGTGCGCCGCGCGGCACGATCGCCTCACGGACTCCCACGTATTCTCGCGGCCGTTCGCGGCCGTGGCAGGGAGATCCGCCACGGTCCGCTGTGGGCTGCGCCACGTTGCGCGTCCCCCGGTCACGACGTACCACATACCGGAGCCAAAGCGGCACTCGGTTTCCGGCCTTCCCGGACATTGACGAACGAAGCGACGAACGCCCGGCAGCGGTACAACGGTCGGCCAGCCTACCGCGCACCGTTCGATCACCGGGTCATGGGGCGCGGTCCGGCTGCCTGCCCGAGAGGAGGAAGGCGACCGATCGCTCCCGCTCCTGCCAGCCGTCCGGGTCGAGTTCCATGGACTGGAGCAGGGCGCATTCCACGGTGTAGCCGCCGGCCGCGAGTGCCGCGCCGATCGCCTCGGCCTCGTCGCGCGTGGAGGCGTGGGTGACGATGCGTTCGGGGCGCCGGTCGGCGCAGGCGGTGACCACCCGGACGCCGCCGCCCCCGATCCGTACGACATCGGGTTCGGGCAGCCGTTCCAGAACGTGCGGCGCGCGCCCGTTGACCACCTGGATCCGGACACCCGCGCGCCGGGCGGTGGCGTCGGTGCGGGCGCAGGCCGCCGGGTCGGCGTCGACGGCGATCACGGCGGCGCCGAAGCGGGCGGCTTCGGCGGCCAGTGCCCCGCCGCCGGATCCGATGTCCCACACGAGATCGCCGGTACGCGGTCCGAGCCGGGCGAGCTGGACGGCGCGCAAATGGTCCGCCTCCCCTTCCCCCGGGGCCGGGTCGCCGGCGTTCCCGCCCTCGTCGGCGTACGGCGCGAAGGGCAGTGCCCAGCCCCGTACGCCGGACGGATAGCCCGCCTCGCGTCCGGCGATCCAGCCGCCGCCCGGGGTCGGGGGGCTGCCCGCGCCGCCGATGACGATGACGACATTGGGGTCGCGCCAGGCGTGGTCGGCGGCCTTGTCGGAGGTGAGGACGGTGACCTGTTCGCGGTCGGTGCCCAGTTCCTCGCAGATGACGAAGGTGCGGTGGACCCCTTCGAGGAGGAGGGCGAGTTCGGCGGGTCCGGCGCCCGGGGAGGTGAGGACGGCGACCTTGGGGTGTGCGCGGCAGACGTTGACGGCGCGGCGCAGGGTGCGGGGGTGGGCGACGACGACCAGGGCGTCGTCCCATGGCATTCCGGCGCGGGCGAAGGCGGTGGCGACGGAGGAGACGGCGGGGACGACTTCGACCTCAAGACCGTGCTCGGGGGCGCGCAGGGTGCGTACGACACCGAAGAACCCCGGGTCGCCGTCGGCGAGGACGACGGCGCTGCCGCGGTGTCCGGCGATCCGGCGCGCGGCCAGGTCGACGCTGCCGAGGCGGATGCGTTCGGCGCGCTCCGGCACCTCGGGGAGCGCGAGATGGTGGGCGGCCCCGGCCACCAGAGTGGCGGCGGTCAGGGCGGACACAGCCGCGGCGGTGAGGGGCGAACCGTCCCAGCCGATCACCGTGACGCGGTCGGCCATCGTCGTCAGTCTCCCTGGTGTTGTCGCAGGTGGGGCCGCCCGTCGGGTGCCGGGCGGAGTGAGGCTACCGGAGCGGGGGCCAACTGAATCAGTTCGGGGCGGGTAGTTCCACCGGACCGGCCTGTTCCGGCCGGTGGAGTGCCCGTGCGGGGCGGGGTGCGCGGGGGTCCCTGGCCGTCTCGGGCCCCCGGGCGGGGCCCTGACGCGAACTCCCGCACCAGATGCACTGCCCGCGCTGCCAGTGCGGTTCAGCTCGGTTCGGATCGTTCAGTTCGTTCGATCGATTCAGTTCGTACGGTTCGTACGGTTCGTACGGTTCGGTTCAGGTCAGTTCGGTGAAGGCGGCGTAGCCGAACTCCGCCGGCCGCTCCGTACCGCCGTCGAGGTCCTCGGGCAGCAGGCTCCAGACGATCAGATCGGTACGGCCGGCGGCCCAGCGGCCGTCGTCGGTCCGGGTGCGCGCTATCCAGGCGTTCCGCAGGACGCCTTCGCTGATGCAGCCGAGCTTCTGTGCGACCTGCTGGGCGGCGGTGTTGTCGGCGGCGGTGCGCAGTTCCAGCCGTTCGAATCCCTGGTCGCGGAAGAGCCATTTGCCGACGGCCAGCACCGACTCGGTGGCGTATCCCTCGCCGCGGGCCCAGGGAGCGGTGACATAGGAGATCTCGGTGGCGAGGGTGCGCCAGTCGGTGTGGTGGAGGCGGATCGCGCCGACGAGCCGCTGGGTGAGGAACTCGGTGACGGCCAGCGCGATGCCCCGGCCGGCGGCGCGCTCAGCAGGAGCGATCCTGCGGACCCAGTCCCTGGCCTCGGCGAGGGTGTACGGGTGGGGCGCGGAGGTCCAGGCCGTGACCAGTTCGTCGTTCATCATCTCGGTGTACGCCGGGATGTCCGCGTCCTCGAAGGCGCGCAGCACCAACCGCTCCGTGCTGATGGACACGTCCGGGAAGGTGGTAGTCATGCGCCGCTCCGTAACCAGGGGCCCGTTGAACCCAGGAACCAGGGACTGCCGAAACCCCCAGCATGCAGCATGCCCGGATCGAATCGCACCACAGGGTGCCGCACTTGGGGCGTCCGGACACGCCTGGCCCCGCGCACCCCTGGGGGATGCGCGGGGCCCGGGACCGTAGCTCGGCCGGGTCGGACGGCGCGTCAGACGGCGGGTACGACCGAGCCGTCGCAGGTGTCAGACGGCGGGTACGACCGAGCCCCCGTCCGCGTCAGACGGCGGGTATGACCGAGCCGTCGTAGGTGTCCTCGATGTACTTCTTCACCTCGGGCGACTGGAGCAGCTTGACGAGCTTCACGACCCTCGGGTCCTTCTCGTTGCCCTCCTTGACGGCGAGGAGGTTCCCGTACGGGTTGTCCTTGGCGGGTTCCAGGGCGAGGGAGTCCTTCTTGGGGCTGAGCTTCGCCTCGACCGCGAAGTTGCCGTTGATCACGGCGGCGTCGACGTCGTCGAGCGCACGGGGCACCTGGGGTGCCTCCAGCTCCTTGAAGCGGAGCTTCTTCGGGTTGGCGGCGATGTCCTTCGGCGTGGCGTCGTTGCCCGCGTCCGCCTTCAGCTCGATGAGCCCGTTCCCGGCGAGGAGCTTGAGGGCGCGCGCCTCGTTGGTGGTGTCGTTCGGCAGCGCGACGGTGGCGCCGTCCTTGAGGTCGGCGAGCTTGTCGATCTTCTTGGAGTACACGCCCAGCGGCTCCACATGGACCGTGGCGACGGGAACGATCGTCGTCTTGTTCTTCTTGTTGAAGTCGTCCAGATACGGCTTGTGCTGGAAGTAGTTGGCACCCACCTCACCGCTCTGGGTGGCCGTGTTGGGCGTCACATAGTCCGAGAACTCCTTGACCTCCAGTTTGAGGTCTTCCTTCGCGGCCAGTTCGTCCTTCACATGGGTGAGGATCTCGGCGTGCGGGCGGGAGCTGGCGGCGACGACGAGCGGGGAGTCCGCGTCGGAACCGGAGCCGGAGCCGGAGTCGGAGTCGGAGCCGCAGGCGGTGAGCCCGAGAGTGAGGGCTCCGGCGGCGAGGGCGGCGGTGGTGATCCTGGCAGTGGTACGCACGAAAAGTGCCTTTCTTCCCTGGGGTGGAGCGGGTGATACGACCCGTAGGGCCGGATGCGGTGGTCAGGAGGACTTCAGGAGGGCTTCAGGAGGGCTTCAGGAGGACTTGGAGAGTTCGACGGCCGGTTCGGCGCCGGGGGTGGCCGGGCGGGCGTCGGCCCTGAGGAACCGCAGCCGGGGCGCGGACCCGCCGCGTCCCCTGCGGTGCAGGCCCCGGGCCGCGTAGTCCCCGGCGAACTGGATGAGCGAGATCACCACGGCGAGGATCGCCACCGTGATCCACATCAGTTCGGTCTCGAAGCGCTGGTAGCCGTAGCGGATGGCGATGTCGCCGAGGCCGCCCGCGCCGACGGTGCCCGCCATGGCCGAGTAGCCGATGAGGGCGACGACCGTGGTGGTGGCGCCGGAGATCAGCGACGGCAGCGACTCGGGGACGAGGATCTTGCGTACGACGGTCCAGGTGCTGCCGCCCATGGACTGCGCGGCCTCGACGAGTCCGCCGTCGACCTCGCGTACGGAGGTCTCCACCAGTCGGGCGAAGAACGGGATCGCGCCGATCGCGAGGGGCACGATCGCCCCCTCGCGGCCGATGGTGGTGCCGGTGAGCGCCTTGGTGAACGGCATCAGCGCGACCATGAGGACGATGAACGGCATCGAGCGCGTGACATTGACGATCTGGCCGATCACCCTGTTCGCGAACGCGTTGCCGAGCAGCCCGCCCCGGTCGGTGAGGACCAGGACGATGCCCAGTGGCAGTCCGGCGACGACCGCGACGAACGCGGACCAGCCGACCATGTAGAGCGTGTCCCAACACGCCTGCTCCAGCAGGGGCCACATGTCCGACCAGCTCACTTGGCACCCCCCTTGGCACCGGCACCAGCACCGGCTGCGGCACCGGCTGCGGCCAGGTCCCCGGCCGGGTCCTGCGCGGCCACCTCGACCTGGAGCCCCTGCTCGCGCAGAAAGCCGATCGGGACGACGTTCTCCTCGAACGGTCCGGGCAGTTCGATACGCATCCGGCCGACCTGCCTGCCGCCGACGGTGTCCATGGCGGCGCCGAGGATCGAGATGTCGATGTTGTACGTACGCGAGAGCTGCGAGATCACCGGCTGAGTGGCGGCGTCACCGTGGAAGGTGACATCGACGACCGTGCGATCGGCACCGGAGGCGTCCCCGCTCACCGGGAAGAGCGCGGCGGCCAGCTCGGATCCGGGGGTGGCGAGCAGTTCGCTCACCGTGCCGGACTCGACGATCCGCCCGTGCTCCATGAGGGCGGCGGAGTCGCAGACCGTCTTGACCACATCCATCTCGTGCGTGATGAGCAGCACGGTCAGTCCGAGGCGGCGGTTGAGATCGCGCAGCAGTTGGAGGATGGAACGGGTGGTCTCGGGGTCGAGCGCGCTGGTGGCCTCGTCGGAGAGCAGCACCTTGGGGTCCCCGGCGAGCCGCCCGCGCGATGCCGACGCGCTGCTTCTGGCCACCGGACAGCTGGCCCGGATACGCCTTGGCCTTGTCGGCGAGGCCCACCAGGTCGAGGAGTTCCCGCGCCTTGCGGGAGCGTTCCCGGCCGGAGTGGCCGAGGATCTCCAGCGGCAGTTCGACATTGTCCAGGGCCGTGCGGGACGAGAGCAGATTGAAGTGCTGGAAGACCATGCCGATACGGCTGCGGGCCGCGCGCAGTTCCTTGCCCGCGCGGGGTCCGCGCCCGGCGAGCGCGGTGAGGTCCTGGCCGTCCACGGTCACGGAGCCGGATGTGGGGCGCTCCAGCAGGTTGACGCAGCGGATGAGCGAGGACTTTCCGGCGCCGCTCTGGCCGATGACTCCGTACACCTCACCTTCTCTGACATGGAGGTCGACGCCATCCAGGGCGGTGACCTCGCGTCCTCGCGAGCGGTAGACCTTGGTGAGGCCCGTTGTGGTGATCACTGGGGTGTCCGTCACTGTCGATTGCGGGGTCGATTGCGGGCGAACGTCTTCGCCGGGCAGGGGACGTTCGTCTTCCGGGCTTGGGTGGGTCGGAACGCGCACGCCGGCGCTCCGGGGACGCCCATGGGCATCGGGAGGGGCGATACGCGCTCGGTTCAGCGCGGTCCGGCGTGGCGGACTCGGCGGCTGCGGGGTCTCACTTCGGGGCGCGAGGCACAGGCAGGGGCCCTCAGAAGGCGCACATTCGACACAGGCAAACAGCACCGGGCGTGGTCATCGCCCCGGTCGCAGGGATGCGGCTGCTCGTCGTGGTCATGTCGGCCAGTAAAGCAGATGGCCTTACCAATCAACGCAGCCTGTCCGAATAGCGGACTGGCGTGATACGGGGTGCTGACCCGGCCGCGCCACCGGGGCGGCGCCCGGTCGGACCCGGCTGACCTGCGCGGATACCGCCGGTCGGCCACCCAGGGGCGGCACGCGGCCGGCTCGGCCCCGCGGTGCGCTGTGGTCAAGACCACGATGCCCCGCTGACCAGCCGATCCCCGGCCGGACGGCGCCCGGGGCCGCGCGCGTCCAAGCCCCTGGCCCGTAATAGTCTCGGGGCCATGCTTGACGCCCTGACGGTCGCGGTCGGAGTGACCGCGCTCGCCCTAGCCGCCTGGTGCGGCTTCGCCGCCTTTCGCGATCAGCCCACCAAGGACTGGCACTTCATCGGCATGGGTGTGGTGTCGCTGCTGGCGCTGGCGCAGCTGGTGGTCGGGGTCGTGCGGCTGGCCCAGGGCGGCGAGCCGGACGAGGGCACCGTGACCTTCGTCGCGTATCTGATCGGCGCGTTCGCCGCCGTCCCCTCCGCCGGGTTTCTGTCGCTGGCCGAGCGGACCCGCTGGGGTTCGGCGACCGTCGCGGCCGGTGCGGTGGTGCTGGCGGTCCTCGAAGTACGGCTCTACGACATCTGGGGAGGCTGACGATGACCGGCTCCGTCACCGACGGGAAGCAGCGCCGGACCGGGCTGGTCCAGGGCCCCGGGCTGCTGGTGGTGTGGCTGTACGGGGTGATGTCGGTCGGCGCGGTGTCGCGTTCGGTCTACGAGATCCTCACCGACTTCGACACCGCCCCGCTCGCGCACTCGCTCTCCGCCGTCGCCGCCGTGGTGTACGCGTTCATCACCTACACCCTCGTACGGGGCGGGGAGACGGCCCGCAGGGCGGCGCTGGTGTGCTGCGCCGCCGAGCTGGCGGGCGTCCTGATCGTCGGCACCTGGACCGTGCTGGAGCCGTCCGCGTTCCCCGACTCCACCGTCTGGTCGGAGTACGGCAAGGGCTATGTCTTCATCCCGGTGCTGCTGCCGGTCACCGGGATGCTGTGGCTGCGCCGCGCACGCGGACAGCGGGCCCGGCCCGCCGCGTAGGAGCCGCCGGGTCAGAGCCTCCGCGTACGAGCCTCTGTCAGGCGCTGGAGAGCCTCTTTTCAAGCGCTGGTTCAGGCGCTGGTTCAGGTTTTCAAGCGCAGGTTCAGGCGCTGGCCGCATAGGCGGCCGGTGCCGCCGCCCCCTTCTCCAGGGTGACGAGGGTGAGCCTCGGGCCGATCTGCTCCCGGGCGACCGGGACATAGCCACGGCTGCGGTAGAGCCGGAGATTGCCCTCGCTGCGGTGGCCGGTGAACAACTGGAACCGCGTGGCGGCGGGCTCGGCGGCGAAGTGCT
>NZ_JBSGUP010000095.1:0-17794 GCF_053607985.1 Streptomyces sp. NPDC055078 | reverse complement strand
GCGGCGCCGTGATCACCCGTGAGGCGGAGAAGAAGACCCGCCATCTGCCGGTGCGTGAACTGCTCGACCGCACCCGGGACGTCGTCCGCTCGATCAAGCCGTGCTTCATGATGAGCCCGCTCACGGTCAGCCAACTGCTGCCCGCCGACTACCACTTCGACGTCGTCGTCTTCGATGAGGCGTCCCAGGTCCGCCCCGGCGACGCGATCAACTGCATCTACCGGGGCACCTCACTCGTCGTCGCCGGAGACGCCAACCAGCTCCCGCCGACCTCGTTCTTCGCCTCCACGGCGGACAACGAAGCCGAGGCCGAGGCCGAGTACGACGAGGACGTCCCCGACTCCTTCAGGTCGCTGCTCGACGCCTGCAAGGCGGGGGCGATGCGGGAGCTGCCGCTGCGCTGGCACTACCGCAGCCGCCACGAGAACCTGATCACCTTCAGCAACCGCGCGTTCTACGGGAACTCGATGGTCACCTTCCCCGGCGCGCTCGACCGGGGCGACGATGTCGGGGTCGCCTTCTTCCAGGCCGGCGGCCTCTACGACCGGGGCGGCCGGAAGGACAACCGCGCCGAGGCGGACTTCGTCGCCCGGCGGGTCCTCCACCACTTCGACACCCGCCCCGGCCGCACCCTCGGCGTCGTCGCCCTGTCCCAGGCCCAGGCGTCCGCCATCGACCAGGCCGTGCAGCAGGCCCGGATCGGGCGCCCCGACCTCGATCACTGTTTCACCGACAGCCGGCTCGACGGGTTCTTCGTCAAGAATCTCGAATCGGTCCAGGGCGACGAGCGCGATGTGATGATCATGTCCGTGGGCTACGGCCCCGACGAGCACGGCAGGTTCCCCCTGAACTTCGGCCCGGTCAGCAGGGTGGAGGACGGCTGGCGCCGCCTCAATGTGGCCGTCACCCGCGCCCGGCACCGGATGGAGGTCGTCGCCTCCTTCCGGGGCACCGCCCTCGCCGACAGCGCCAACAGGAGCATCCAGCATCTGAAGCGCTATCTGGAGTACGCCGAGAACGGCCCCGCCGTCCTCGCCCGCGAACCGATCCAGTCCGACGCCGGGCCCGAGAGCCCCTTCGAGGAGTCCGTCCTCGCCGTCCTGGAGGGCTGGGGATACGACGTCCAGCCGCAGGTCGGCGTCGCCGGTTACCGGATCGACCTCGGTCTGCGCCACCCCGAGCTGCCCGGCGCGTACGCCCTCGGCATCGAGTGCGACGGCGCGATGTACCACTCGTCCCGGACGGCCCGCGACCGCGACCGGCTCCGGGAACAGGTCCTGGGCGGCCTCGGCTGGCGGCTGCACCGTATCTGGGGCACCGACTGGTACCGGGGCCGGGCAGCCGCCGAGCTGCGCCTCAAGGACGCCGTCGAGCACGCGATCGCCCAGGGCCCCCTCGGCGCGGCCCCGACCGAACCCCTCGCCGCCCCCGTCCTCCCCGTGGTCGAGATCGAGCCGGTCCAGCTCACCCATGACCGCGTCCCCGTCGCCCCCGAATCGGACCGCGCCTGGAGCGCCCCCTATCGGCCCGCCCCCGTCGGCCTCGGCTCACGCCATGAGCTGCATACGGCCGAGGTCAGGCCCGCGCTGCGGGACGCCCTGGCCAGGATCATCGAGGCGGAGGGCCCGATCCACGGGGACCTGCTCGTCCAGCGGGCGCGGGAGGCGTGGGGTGTCGGCCGCGCCGGGAACCGTATCCGCGACAACGTCCGGACCGTCGTCGCCGATCTTGTCCGCTCGGGGGACGTCTCGTCCGACGGCGACTTCTACGACCGGGCCGCCCGCACAGCCGATCTGAGGGCCCGCCGGCCCGAGGGCGAGACCCCGCCCCGCAAGGTCACCCATGTCGCCCCGGCCGAGCGACAGCTCGCCCTGTATGAACTGGCCGTGGAATGCCCCGGTATGTCGCACATCGAGTTGATCAAGCAGACCTGTGAGTTCTTCGGCTGGCGGCGGGCGGGCAAGGACATCCGCGACGCCCTGGAGACCGATATCGCCGGGCTGTACCGGCACGGCAGGCTCCAAGGCGGACCGGGCGGGGTCCGGCCGACCGGCTGACCCCGCGACGGCCGACCGGCCTCCGCTACAAGCCCGCCGGTCTCCGCAAGCGCGCCCAGTGGGAAGAGGTCTGGTCCCGCCGGCGCGACGAGGACCGCACCGGCAGACCTCGCCATGTCCCCGTACCCCCGAAGTACAGTTCCGCAGATTTCGTCCGGGGCTCGTACTGGTCCCACCGGGGCGAACCCGACGTCCCCAAGGAACGCTTCCTCTCCGACCCGGGTGCCTCCCCGGACTGGACACGGGCCGGGTCACGCCGCTGCCCGCGACCGCGTGGAGCGGAAGCGTACCCGGCGAGCCGGCCGAAGGGCGCCCCGGTACCGGGAATCCGCCGCCCTCCGCCGAGTTCGCCGTTTCCCGTCAGCCGATGTAGCCGAACAGCTTGTTCCAGCGGCGCTGGTCGCCGGCCGAGTGCTCGATCAGCCGCTGGGGATGGACCCGGACGATCCGGCCGCTCTGCATGGTGGGCAGCCGTCTGTCCAGGACGGTCGGCGGCTCGACATCGCCGCGCGCGGGGAACTCTCCGATCTGGCGGAACACGTCCTGCCCGCGCTTGGAGAGATTCCATTCCAGAAAGAGCCGGGCGGCGTTCGGATGCCGTGCCGAGCCCGTCATCCCCACGTAGTAGTCGTACGCGGCCATGCCCTCTTCGGGGACGACATAGTTCACCGGGGCGTTCTTCCCGGCGGCGATGTTCACACTGCTGACGACGGCGGTGGCGACGGGGATCTCGCCGCGCGCCAGGCTCTCCAGGGCGGCGCTGGAGGAGTCGAAGATCCGCGGCTCCTGCCGGGCCAGCGCGGGCAGATAGGCGGGGCCGAGCCGCTCCTCCTGGAACCGGGTGAGGGTGAGGGAACTGCCGCCCGCCCCGACCTGGGTGATGCCGAGCTTGCCCTTCCAGCGGGAGTCGGTCAGGTCCTTCCAGGATTTCGGCGCGTCCTCGCGATCGACCAGGGCGGTGTTGTAGGCGAAGGTGTACAGCGGGTCGAAGACCCGGTAGAAGCGACCCGACTCGTACCGGACGGTGTCGTCGAGCCGGTCGTACTGGCCGACCCTGTACGACCGGAAGACGCCCGCTTCGTTCATCCGGTCGGCGATGTCGTAGTCCGAGGTGCGGACCACATCGGCGCCCAGCTTCCCCGCGCCCTGCTCGCTCAGGACCCGTTCGGAGAGCCGGTTGGGCACCAGGCGCACCAGCTTCACCGTGATGCCGGTGTCGTGTTCGAATGCCTTGATGACCTGTCTCTCGCTGTTCTCCACATAGCCGCTGTACAGCGACAGTGTCTTCTCCTTGCGGGCGGCGGCCAGGAGCTTCGCGTCGACGACGCGTTCACCGTCCACGACCAGGCCGTCGGAGGTCGAGACCCTGGCGGCCAGGTCGACCACTTCGGCCGTCTCGGGCTTGGCGCATCCCGCGGCCAGGAGGGCGGCGCAGGCGCCGAGCGCGGCCGATACGGTCGTCGAGCGCTTCATCGGGCACCGTCCACGGTCTTCGCCCCGAGGGACTTGGCGAGCAGAGTGATCACGAGGATGACGCCGCAGTAGAGCAGGCTTACCGAGGCCGCCCCCTGCATCGCGCCGTTGTCGTAGTTGTCGAAGATCAGGATGGACAGCAGCCGGGTGTCGGAGGTGAAGAGGAGGAGCGCGGCCGACAGTTCCCGCATACAGAGCATCAGCAGCAACAGCAGGGTGGAGACCAGGCCGACCCGCATGAGCGGCAGCGTCACATACGACACGGCCTTGGTGCGGCGGGAGCCGAGGACGACCGCGCTGTCCTCCAGGTCCTTGTCGACCTGGAGGATCGAGGAGGTGACGCCCCGGTACCCCTGCGGCAGGAAGACGGCGACGAAGGCGATCACCAGCACGGCGACCGTTCCGTACACCGGTACCGGCAGCACCAGCCAGGTCCACAGCAGACCGAGGCCGAGCACGATGGCCGGGACGGCGAGCGGTGCCATGGCGAAGTACTCCAGCACCCGCCGGCCCGTCGACTTGCTGCGGTAGACGCAGTAGCCGAGGCAGAAGCTCAGCGCCGTGCCGGCGACTCCGGCGATGACGGCCGTCATCGCGCTGTTGCGGGCCGCCTGGACGAAGTCGTCGGACCGCAGTGTCTCGCCCAGGGTCCAGAAGGACAGGGCGCCGCCCTCGGTGAGCTGGCCGAGGCTCGCGACATACGGGGAGGTCTGGAGGGCCGCGATGAGCAGGGCGCCCACCGGGAGGACCACGGCGAGCAGGAAGTACAGCAGGGCGAAGCCGAAGGCGGGCAGCCGCCACCGGCCCAGGGGGATCTGCTTGGCCTTGACGCCCTTGCCGGTGACGGTGGTGAACTTCCGCCGCATGACCGCCCGCTGCTGGAGCGCCGTGACCACCAGCAGCACCAGGGTCAGGACGATCGCGACCGCGGCGGCCTCGTTGCCTCGGGAGGGCGAGGCGTTCATCAGACGGTAGATGAAGCTGGGCAGCGTCTCCACCTGCGCGGGATTGCCGATCACCTGGGCCACGGGGAAGTTCTCCATGGTCAGTGCGAAGATCAGCACCCCGGACCCGAGGATCGCCGGCAGCGCCAGCGGGAAGGTCACCCAGCGCATCGTGCGCCGCAGCGTTCCGCCGTGGACGAAGGACGCCTCCTCCAGATCGGGGTTCATGAGCGAGAGCGCGCTGTGCACGAGCAGGAACGCGTACGGCGCGTAGTAGAGGGCGAGGACCATGACGAGGCCCCCGGTGCTGTAGATGTTGATGGTGAGGTCCAGCCCCACGGACTTCAGGACGAGATTGAGGAATCCGGTCGCCGGGCTGCCGAGCAGGGACCAGGCGAGGGCGCCGACGAGCGAGGGCAGGAACATCGGCGCGATGCCGGTGAAGTAGAGGAACCGCCGCGCCGGGGCGTCGGTGCGGGCCGTGATGAACGCGAGACCGCAGCCGATCAGCAGGGCGAGCACCGAGGCACAGCCGGCGACCAGGACGGAGTTGCCGAGGGCCGTGAGCGCCTGCGTCGAGCCCAGGACGGAGAAGTTGGCGAGCGACAGCGAGTCGAGACCGATGTCGCCGGGCCGGGGGACGGAGTCGCTGAACGCGGCGAGCAGGATGAACAGCATCGGCAGGACCACGAGGACGCCGAGAACGGCGAGCAGGACACCGGTGGGCAGGACGCGGCGTACGCGGTTCACGGCCGTGGTGAGCGCGGGCGCCCGGCCGGGCCCGGCGGGCACGGTGGGTGCGGCGGTCTCCGTGGGTGCCGCGGGCGGGGCGGTGGCGGTCATGCCGACACCTCCAGTGGCAGCACCTGGACGGCCGAGGGGTCGGCGCAGACCCAGACATCCGAGCCGGTGGCGAGCAGGTTCCCGCGGCTCCGCCCCACGACGGCCTCCACCTCGGGGCCGCCCGCGAGCGCGATCCGGTAGCGGATGTGGGCGCCCTGGAAGCTGACCACTTCGACCCGTCCCGCCCAGGCGTTGTCCCGCCCGGCCGGGGGGCCGGGGGAGACCAGCAGATCCTCCGGGCGGATGCAGAGCCGGGGGGCCGTCATGCCGGAGGCCGCCCCGGCCGCCCGTACGCGCACCTCGTGGCCGGTGAGGTCGTACAGCGGGTGGTCGCTGGTCCCGGCCTCCTCACCGGACGGGCCGGGGCCGTCGCCGGGGCCCGAGGGGGTACAGGGGAAGATGTTGGTGACACCGAGGAAGTCCGCGATGGAGGCGGACGACGGCTCGGTGTAGATGCGTTCCGGCCGGTCGATCTGCACGATCCGGCCGCCCTGCATCAGGGCGATCCGGTCGGCGAGCGCCAGCGCCTCCGACTGGTCGTGGGTCACATAGACACAGGTCAGGTCCAGCCGCTGCTGGATCTCCCGCAGTTCGACGCGCAGCCGGTCGCGGAGCCGGGCGTCGAGGTTGGACAGCGGCTCGTCGAGCAGCAGCACGCTCGGGCGCATGACCAGACTGCGGGCCAGGGCGACGCGCTGCATCTGCCCGCCGCTCAGCAGGCTCGCCCCGCGCTCCGCGAACTCGGCGAGCCCGACCAGTTCCAGCGTCTCGGCGACCCGGCTCCGGATCTCGGCCCGGGACAGCTTCTGCTGCTTGAGCGGAAAGGCGACGTTCTCGAAGATCGTGCGGTGCGGCCAGACGGCGTACGACTGGAAGACCATCCCGACGTTACGTTTGTTGGGCGGAAGGTTGATGCCGCGGGCGCTGTCGAAGACGACCGTGCCGCCGATGGTGATACGTCCGGCGGCGGGCGTCTCCAGTCCGGCCACACACCGCATGGTCGAGGTCTTGCCACAGCCCGACTTGCCGAGCAGGACCAGCGACTCGCCGTCCTCGACGGTCACATCGAGTTCGTCGACGGCGACCGCGTCACCGTATCTGAGGGTGATGTTGTCCAGCTCTACCTTCACGGCAGCTCCCTTGCTGTCTGGAAATCAATGTCAGGATGCGCTGTGCTGCAAGAGGAACGGAACAGAAAGGTCCGCTTTGGCGATCGTGCGAGCGGCCCGGTTCAGGACCACCTTGTGGATCGCCCGCCCGCCCGTGGCGCTCTCCCGCCCCTGTTCCTCCCACGCGGCTTCGACCTCCACCGTCACGATTCCGGCCGGGGTTCCCAGCCGTACGGTGTCGGGTTTCGGTCTGCCGTCGGCCAGCGCGGCGGGCAGTGTGCCGGGGGTGACGACCGCTGCCGCCACCGCGACCGCCGAGGTGAGGCCGATCGCGGGGTGCGGTGCGTGCATGGAGAGCATCCGCACCGCGATGTCGTAGTCCTCGGCCCGGACGCGCTCGCCCAGTGCCGTCCGGTAGGTCCGGGGCGGGCCCACCATGCCCACCTTGGGCACGGCGTGCGAGACGGGACCGTCCTCGGTGGCCAGCCCGCTCCGCAGGGCGGCGAGCCGGCGCAGCCGGACCAGCCGGGGCACCACCGGCTCCAGGGAGGCGACGCTCTCCAGCGCGGTGGCCCCGAGACTCCCGGCGTGCGCGAGGACGGCCGGGGCACCTGCGTCCACCACCGTGGCGTCGATTCCGTCGAAGTGGTCCAGGGCGCGGCCGGTGGGCAGCAGCGATCCCGACACCGTGCCGACCGGGTCCAGGAAACCGAGCCGCACCGGAACACCCGGCGCGAGCGACCCCGGCACGACGGCCTCTCCCAACTCCGGCACCCGCCGCCCCGGGGTGGGCACGGCGGCCGACAGCACGGCCCCGGTGTTGCTGTTGCGCATCACGACCGTGCTGACCGGATCCGATGGCTCCACCAGCCCCGTCTGGAGCGCGTGCAGACCTACGGCCGTCGCGCAGTTGCCGCAGTTGCTGCCCCACTCGACCTCGTTCGCGCCGATCCCGACCTGTGCGAAGAGATACTCCAGATCAATGCCCGGCCGCGCCGAGCGGCGGACGATCGCGGCCTTCGACGTGGTCGATGTGGCCCCGCCCACTCCGTCGATCTGCCGGGGGTCGGGTGCGCCGAAGGCGGAGGTCAGTACGTCGTCGAGGTGGTCTTCGAGCCCCGCCAGGTCCCTCGCGTCGAAGATCCAGCATTTACTCGTGCCGCCCCGCACGAGTGTCCCTGACAGCGTCACCACGGATGCCCTCTCTGGTCACGGAACGTTCCGTGGCACGAGGTTGCGCCCTCGCAGGATTTACGACAATCTCGGAAATCTATAGGCGGTTTAAGCATTGCTTAAGTCCGGTCCGAGGGCCGGTACCCGGCGCCCCGGCGGCATCCGTGGCCGCGCCGCCGGGCGCCCGCCACCGGCAGCGGAGGGACACGACCCATGACACTCGACGTACGCCGGATGCTGTTGCTCGCCGAAGTGGCCCGGCGGGGCTCGCTGACCGCCGCCGCACAGGCCCTCACCTACACCCCGTCCGCGGTCTCGCAGCAGATCGCCAAACTGGAGTCGGAGGCCGGGCAACCGCTGCTGGAGCGGCACCCGCGAGGGGTCGAACTCACGCTCGCGGGCCAGGCCGTGGTCCGGCACGCCGGACGCATCGAGAGCCAGCTCAGCGCGGTGCGCGCGGAGCTGGAGGATCTCGCCGAACTGCGCACCGGAGAGCTGCGCATCGGTTCGTTCCCGACGGCGGGCGCCTCGCTGCTCCCCCTCGCCGTCCAGCGGTTCGGGCGCGCGCATCCGGATGTGCGCCTGGTCGTGCGCAGCGCCCTGCTGGCCGGGCTGACCGAGATGCTGGAGAGCCGGGAGATCCAGCTCGCGCTGTTGTGGGACTACGACTGGTGCCGGGTGGACGACCCCGCCCTGCACCTCACCGAGCTGCTGGACGATGCCACCGCGCTGATCGTCTCCGCCGATCACCCGCTGGCACACCGGTCCTCGGTGAATCTGTCGGAACTGGCCGACGAGGACTGGATCACCCGCGCGGACAACCACCCGGTCGCCGGGGTGCTCGCGCGCAGTTGCCGCGCCGCCGGGTTCGAACCGCGTATCACGTTCCACGCGCACGACTACCAGGAGGCCCAAGCCGTCGTGGCCATCGGTCTCGGCGTGGCCCTGGCACCACGGCTGGCCCTGACGAATCTGCGCTCCGGGGTACGCGTCATCCCCCTCGCCCCCTCGGCACCGACCCGGCGCATCCTGCTGGCCCGCCTCAACGAGCGCCGCGCCACCCCCGCCATGGCCGCGGCGGAGAAAGTGTTCCGGGAGGGGGCGGCGGACCTCGCCGCCCGGGTGTCGGGCCGCGCGCCATCGGCATGAGCGAACGCGACGCGCTCGCCCTGGCCCACACGGTGATCAGCACGGTGGAAGGCACGCCGGACTCCCGCACCCGTTCACTCTCCCGCCCGTTCGGGCAGGCGGCCGGGTGGATTCGGGTGAACGCTCGGGGTGACAGCCTCCCACCGAACGGAAGAGAGACCTCTCATGGCTGTGCGACCCTCCTCTCGCATACGGCGCGGCACCGTGCGCGTGAGCGCCCTGTCCCTGTCGCTGACGGCGGCGCTGCTGGCCACCGGGCCCGCCGCGGCGGGCGGCGATCCCTCCGGCGCCGGCAACCCCGAACCCACCGGGCAGGGTGTGAAGCCGACCGTGGTGCTGGTCCACGGCGCGTTCGCGGACGCCTCCGGCTGGAACGCCGTCGTCGAGCGGCTCCAGCACCGGGGATATCCGGTGGTCGCCCCGCCGAACCCGCTTCGCGGTGTCCTCAGCGACTCGGCGTACGTCGCGTCCGTCCTCGCGTCGGTCAAGGGGCCGATCGTGCTCGCCGGGCACTCCTACGGCGGCGCGGTCATCAGCCAGGCCGCCGCGGGGAACCCCAACGTCAAGGCGCTGGTGTACGTCTCGGCGTTCATGCCGGACGTGGGTGAGAACCCCGCGGCTCTCGCCACGAAGTTCACCGGCAGCGACCTCGGTCCCGCGATCCGGCCCGTCCCGTACACCGACGGCGCCACGAGCGGCACTGACCTGTACATCCAGAACGACAAGTTCCACGCCGTGTTCGCCGCCGACCTGCCCGAGTCCCGGACACGGGTGATGGCGGTCGAACAGCGGCCGGTCGCCCAGGCCGGGTTCGCGCAGAACGCGACCAGGGCCGCGTGGAAGACGATCCCGTCCTGGTTCATCGTCGCGAGGAACGACAAGGCCATCGCCCCGGATCTGGAACGCTTCGAGGCCAGGCGGGCCAAGTCGCACACGATCGAGATCAACTCCTCGCATGTGGCGATGATGTCCCACCCCGACATCGTCACCGACCAGATCCGCGACGCCGCCCACGCCACGGCCGGCAAACGCTGAGCCGTAGCCGTAGCCGTAGCCGTAGCCGTAGCCGTGCCGTAGCGGGAGCAGGTGCCGTAGCAGGAGCAGGAACGTCTCAGCGGACGGCCGGCCCGGCGACGAGGGCGAGCCTCGAACTGAGCACGTCGATCGCGTCGCGGACGACACGGCCGACCACGTCACCGGCCGGGGGAATGTCGTGGATCAGGCCCTGGACCATCCCGACCGACCAGACGCCCGCGTCGAGGTCTCCCCTCTCGTAGACCTGCCGTCCCCGCACACCCGCGACAAGCTCGCGGATGTCGTCGAAGGTGCCACCGGCGTCGAGAATGGCGACGACCTTGTCACTGACGGCGTTGCGGGCCACCCGGGAGGTGTTCCGGAGCGTCCGGAAAATGAGGTTGGTATCGCGCTCGGACCCGGCGACGATCGCCTTCTTGACCGCCTCGTGCACCGGAGCCTCCCGCGTGCAGAGGAACCGGGTGCCCATGTTGACGCCGTCGGCCCCGAGGGCCAGCGCGGCGGCCAGTCCCCGGCCGTCGGCGAATCCGCCGGAGGCCAGCACGGGTATCGTGAGCCGGTCCACGGCGGCCGGGATCAGCACCAGCCCCGGGATGTCGTCCTCGCCCGGGTGGCCGGCGCACTCGAAGCCGTCGATGCTGACCGCGTCCACCCCCGACGACTGCGCCTTGAGCGCGTGTCGCACGCTGGTGCACTTGTGGATGACCTTCACCCCGTGCTCCTGGAACAGCGGCAGGTGCGGCTCGGGGTTCGACCCCGCTGTCTCGACGATCCTCACACCGGACTCGACGATGACCCGGCGGTACCCGTCGTAGGGGGGTGGGGTGATCGTCGGCAGGGTCGTCAGGTTGACGCCGAAGGGTGCGTCGGTGAGGCCCCGTGTGCGCTCGATCTCGCGCGCCAGGGCCTCCGGGGTGGGCTGGGTCAGGGCGGTGAGGATGCCCAGCCCGCCGCCGTTGGACACGGCGGCGGCGAGTTCGGCCCGGCCGACCCACTGCATCCCGCCCTGCACCACGGGGTGAGTGATTCCGAAGGTCTCGGTGAACCGGGTGCGCAGGGTGCCGCCGCCGTTCGTACCGTCAGTCATCCGCGGAGCTCCCAGTTCTCGAAGATCGTCGCGTTGGCCATGCCGCCGCCCTCGCACATCGTTTGCAGTCCGTAGCGCAGGCCCTCGGCCCGCATATGGTGAAGCAGGGTCGTGGCCAGCCGGGCGCCGGAGCCGCCCAGGGGGTGGCCCAGCGCGATGGCGCCCCCGTTGGGGTTGACCCGTTCCCGGTCCGCCCCGGTGTCGGTGAGCCAGGCCCCGACGACGCTGGCGAACGCCTCGTTGACTTCGAAGACCCCGATGTCATCGAGGCCGAGGCGGGCCTTCGCGAGGGCCCTGGCGGTCGCGGGGATCGGTCCGGAGAGCATCGCGATCGGATCCGATCCCACGACGGTGGCGGTGTGGACGCGGGCGAGCGGCGCCAGGCCGAGTTCCGCGGCCCGCTCGCTCGTGGTCACGAGAACCGCGGCCGAGCCGTCCGAGATCTGTGAGGAGTTGCCCGCGGTGACGCGGCCGTCCTGGTCGAAGGCAGGCGTCAGTCCGGCCAGCTTGCCGACGCTCGTGTCCCGCCGGATGCCCTCGTCGGCGTCGAACGTCGATCCGTCCGGTAGCACCACCGGAGCGATCTCCTTGACGAACCGTCCGCTGTCGATGGCCGCGGCGGCTCGCTCGTGGGAGCTGACGCCGTACTCGTCGAGCCACGTCCTGCCGAGGTCGTAGCGGGCGGCGAGGATCTCGGCGCCCTTGCCCTGGTTGAACTCGTAGCCGTCGTACCGCTCGGAGACGAGAGCACCGAACGGGACGCCCGGACCGTTGGCCTTCGCCGACCCCATCGGGACCCGGGTCATCGACTCGACGCCACCGGCGACCACGATATCGGCGTGACCGGCGATGACCGTGGCCGCCGCGAAATGGATCGCCTGCTGACTGGATCCGCACTGCCGGTCCACCGTGGTTCCCGGGATGGACTCGGGCCACCCGGCGGCGAGGACGGCGTTGCGCCCGATGTTGGCCGACTGCTCGCCGACCTGACCGACGCAGCCCCAGACGACATCGTCGACCACGGATACGTCGATGCCGGTGCGCTCGGCCAGCGCACACAGCACCGAGGCGGACAGATCCACCGGGTGGACCTGACGGAGCGCACCCCCGCGTCGGCCGACCGGCGTCCGCACGGCCTCGACGATGACGGCGTCTCTCATGAGGTGTTCTCCCTTGGTGTGGTGTCGGTCATCACAGGCCCAGGGACTTGGAGACGACGCTCTTCATGACCTCGCTGGTGCCGCCGAAGATGCGGGACACACGGGCGTCGGTGTAGAGCCGGGCGATCGGGTACTCGCGCATATAGCCGTAGCCGCCGTGCAGTTGGAGACACTTGTCGATGACCCGCCCCTGCATCTCGGTGCAGAACAGTTTGGTCTTCGCGGCATCGGCGGGGGTGAGCGTGTCGGCGTCGAGCGCGGCGATGGCGCGATCCACGAGTGCCTGGCCGGCTTCGAGGTCGGTGGCGCACTCGGCGAGCACGAACTTCGTGTTCTGGAAGTCCGCGACACGCTGCCCGAACACCGTGCGCTTCTGAACGTAGTCGACGGCGAGGCGCAGCGCGGCCGTCGCGGTCGCCTGCGCGGTGATCGCGACGGTCAGCCGTTCCTGCGGCAGGTTCGCGGTGAGCATGGCGAAGGCATCGCCCACCACCCCCAGCACATTCGCGGCGGGCACCCGGACGTCGTCGAAGTACAGCTCCGCGGTGTCCTGCGCCTTGAGTCCCAGCTTGTCGAGGTTGCGGCCTCGGCTGAATCCGGGCATGTCCGACCCGACGACGAGCAGTGACAGTCCCTTGCGCCGGTCGTCTCCGCCGTCGGAGGTACGGGCGACCACCACGATGAGGTCGGCGTTGATGCCGCCGGTGATGAACGTCTTCGCCCCGTTGAGGATGTAGTCGTCGCCGTCTCGCACCGCTGTGGTGGCCATGCCGGCCAGGTCGGACCCGGTTCCCGGTTCGGTCATCGCGATGGAGCTGACCAGGGAGCCGTCCGCGAACCCCGGGAACCAGCGCGCCTTCTGCTCGTCGTCGGCGTACTCCAGGAAGTACGGCAGCACCGTGCTCAGATGCACCTGGAGCCCGCCCAGCGTTGCCGCGGCGTACCCGTTCTCCTCCAGTACGACGGCGTTGAAGCGGAAGGTCCGCATACCGCCGCCGCCGAACTCCTCGGGGATCTGCAATCCGTTGACGCCGATGCCGGCGGTCTTCCGGAACAGGGCCCGAGGCACGATTCCCGCGGCCTCCCACTCAGCCAGATGCGGCACGATCTCCTTGCCGACGAACTCCCGCACGGTCTCGCGGAACGCCTCGTGGTCCTCGGTGTAGATGTCTCTGAGCATGGTTCTCTCCTGGGAGGTGGACACGCCGCGGGATGCGGCGCGCGGGCCGATCCGCGCCGGCGGGGTTGGTCAGACGGCGAGGCGGACGACGGACCCGGCAGCGAGATCGGCGATCTCCCGCGCGGTGTAACCGAGCTGTCCGAGCAGTTCCGCGGTGTGCTGGCCGAGTCGGGGGGCGCCCCTGCCGCGGCCCCCGGTCACGCTGCCCAGCCGCCACGGCGGGCCGAGTGCGGTGTGCTGTTCGCCGTCGGCGCCCGCCACCTGGATGAACAGTCCGCTCGCCCGCACGTCCGGGTTCTCGCGCACCTCGTCGTAGCCGCTGATCCGGCCGGCCACCACGCCGTTCGGGGTGAGCAGGTCCATCGCCTCGTCGGTGGTGAGTCCGGCGAACGCGGCGCGCAGCTCGGCGAGCAGCGCGGAGCGGTGGGCGACCCGCGCCTGGTTGGTCGCGAATCTCTCGTCCCGTACGAGATCGGGCCGGTCGATCAGTCGGCACAGCTTCTCGAAGTGCGGCACCGAATAGGCGGAGACCACGACCGCGCCGTCCTCGGTCGGCATGATGTCCGCTGCCGGAGCGACGGTCCGCTGACCGTTGCCGCTGCGCACGGGTGGGTTCCCGGTCAGCAGGTACTCGCCCCAGTTGGGTCCCTGGAGGTGGACGGCGACCTCCAGGAGGGAGACCTCCACCTCGTCGCCCGACCCGAAGCGGAGTCTGCGGACGTACGCGCCGAGGACGGCTTGCGCCAGTACATGCGCCGCTGCCGCGTCGACGACAGGAAATCCGACCCGTTGCGGCTCGCCGTCCGCCTCCCCGGTGACCCACATGATGCCGCTCTCGGCCTGGGCGGCTATGTCCAGCCCCGGCCGGTTCCTCGACGGGCCGTGCAGACCGAACCCGCTCACTGTCGCGTAGACGACCTCGGGGTGCGCCTTCCGCACCGCGGAGGCACCGAGTCCGAATCGCTCCATCACACCGGGGCGCAGATTCTGTACGACGATGTCGGCGCCGTCGATGAGCTGGTGCGCGATCCGCCGGCCGCGGGGGTCGGTGAGATCGAGGGCGATGCCCCGCTTGTCGCGGTTGTAGGTGCGCAGGATCGCTTCGCCGTACAGTCCGATCAGCCGGGCGGCCTCACCGGTGACCGGCTCCACCTTGATGACGTCGGCGCCCAGGTCGGCCAGGATCTGGGTGGCGGCCGGGGCCGCGATGAACTGCCCGAAGTCGACGACCCGTACTCCCTCCAGCGGCGCGTTCACAGCTCGGCCCCCACGCGCGTACGGATTCTGGCCAGGTCACGCTCGGGCCGCACCAGAAGCATGGCGACTGCTCCGCCGACCGTCATCAGCAGACCTGTCAGGGCGAAGCCCTGGCCGTACCCGGAGGCCGTGTCGGCGGCCTGGCCGACGAAGTGGCCGAGCAGAAGCGGTGCGAGGACGCCGGCCAGGCTGTAGAAGGCGACCAGACAGCCGAGGATCGTGCCCCGCTGCTTCGGGTGCACCACATCGCCGACCGCCGTGAACGCGACCGCGTACGCCGCCGAGTTCATCGAGAAGGCGATCGTCACGAACACCATCTGGAGCGGCCCCCTGTCGATCGTCGTGAACAGGTACATCGACAGTCCGGAGGCGACCACCAGTCCGCCGGCCAGATAGCCGCGCGTGATACGTCTGGACACTCCCCTCGCGATCAGGTGGTTCGACAGCAGTCCGGCGCCGATGGCGGCCGCCGCGGCGACCGCGTACGGGACGGTGATGAGGCGGCCGGCGGTGATCGCGTCGTAGCCGAGCCCCTCGTTCAGATAGAGGGGCAGCCAGGAGACCTTGAGCGTGGTCGACCAGTAGGCGAAGAACGTCAGGAAGCCGATTCCGGCCACCGTGCCGGTGGTGAGCAGGATACGAAGCGGTGCCTGCTCCGGTGCCGCCGCGGCCTCGGGGCCGCTGACGACCGACTCCGTCGGGTGCTGTTCCGGGGCGTCCTTGCTCAGGGTCAGCCAGGCCACCAGCCACAGCGCGCCGGCCACGATGAGCACTCCGAAGGCGGCGTGCCAGGACCAGGTGAAGATCACCCAGGTCAGCACGGGCGCCGCGATCAGCGGGCCGATCGACGCCCCGGAGGTGACGATGCTCGCCGGCAGCCCTCGCTTCTCCGGCGGGAACCACGCGTGCACGATATGGGTCGCCAGCGCATATGCCGGCCCCTCGGCGAATCCGAGTACGACCCGGCACAGGAGGAGCACGGCGAAGCCGACCTGCCAGAGCAGCGGGACCATGGTCAGGATCCAGATGACCATGAGTGCCACGACCAGCCATCGGACGTTGATCCGGGAGGTGAGGGCGCTGACCAGAACCGCTCCGGCCGCGAACAGCCAGAAGAAGGCGCTCTGGAGCAGGCCGAACTCCTGGGGCGTGATGCCCAGATCCTGTCTGATCTGCCCGCCCGCGAAGCCGAGCACGGCCTTGTCCGCGAAGTTGAGCAGCATGAAGGCGAGCAGAAGGAGCGTGACGATCCAGGCCCGACGGCTCACGGCGGGGCGGGAGGTCATCGGTTTCGGGGACGACGTGGGTACCGCTGGGTTCATGGCGGTTTCCAAACGGTGTCGGTGCGCGGTGACCGGCGCGCGGCGAAGGAGGGAGGGTTCAGCGACCGGCGAACACAGGCTCGCGGCGCTCCAGGAACGCGGCCGCCGCCTCGCGGGCGTCCTCGGTGTGGAAGCAGCGGACCATACGGTCGGTCTCGGCCCCGAGATAGTCGCCGAGCGGCATCGTCTGCGCGGTGAGCAGGTTCTGCTTCATGGCCCGGGCAGCGAGCGGGGCGGCTGACGCCAGGCGGGTGGTGACGCGTTCCGTCAGCTCACCGAACTCGGCGGCGGTGGAGACCTCGGTCACCAGTCCGAGGTCGGCCGCCCGGTGCGCGTCGAACTTCCCGGGCAGCAGGAACAGCTCGCGGGCTCGCGCCGCGCCGAGCAGCCGCGTGAGGAACCAGATTCCGCCGAGGTCGCCGGGCAGCCCCGCAGCCAGGAACGCGGTGTTGAAGACGGCGTCGTCGGAAGCGATCCGGATGTCGGCCGCCAGCGCCAGTGACAGTCCCGCCCCCGCGCAGGCGCCGTTGATCGCGGCCACGGTGAGCTGAGGCATCAGATGGAGACGCTCGGCCACATGGCCGGCCGCGCGCAGCCGTGCGGTGTCCGCCTCGATCGAGTCGCCCCGGAGTACGCGGAGCTGCGGTGGAGCGGCGAGATCGGCACCGACGCAGAAACTCGATCCGGACCCTGTCAGCGCGACGACCCGTACGTCGCGGTTGGCTTCGAGCTGTCCGAGGACGTCTTCCAGCTCATGGAGCAGCCGGGCGGAGACGGCGTTCCGGCGCTCCGGGTTGTCGAGGGTCACCGTCGCGACCTCGCGGACGATCGAGCATGAGACCTGTGCTGACATCGGCGCCTCCGGTGACTGGGATCGATCACGTGCCATCCGCGTGATGATGTGCGCCACATCAAACGCCGCGGCGACCGACAGCGTCAAAGACCAGTCTCCGGCCGGAATGACTGCAATCGCCTATCAATCGAGGTCGCTCCGCCTCTCCTCACACGCGATCGGCGAGCGTGCTCTGAACCTGTCGAGCTGGCGTTTCTCCACCGCGGACATGACGTGCCCCGTGGCCTCGATCCGGCTCAGCCCCGACGCCATACGGCGTTCGACGGCCCCTGCCCAGGACGCGAGGTCCGCGTTGGTCTTCGCGAGGAACGCCGAGGCCGCCGCGGTGAGCCTCCCGGGCCGGTGCACCACACCGATCCGCCGCTGGAGCTGCGGTTCGATCTCGCGCACCTCCGCCCCCCGCTGGCGGGCCTCGATCGCGACCCGCAGGGAAACGATCGCCGCGCCTGCACCGGAGAGAACCATGGGCACCACGGCCCCCCGCTGCGGCACCTCGACCGCCACTCGCGGTTCCACCCCGCTCTCGCGCAGCATGGCCTCGATGTAGTCCCGGGTCGCGGTGTTGCGTTCCCCCATCACCAGCGGGATGCCCGTCATCGACCCGAGCGGGACGGTCTCGGGCAGCTCGGACCCCGTCCCGGGCGGGAGGAGCAGCACAAACCTCTGGGCGATCAGGAACTCGTCCACCATCTCCTCCCTCGGCACCGGCAGCATCGTCACACCGAGTTCACAGGCACCGGACTTGACCAGCGCGATGACGTCGGAGATACGGTCGCGCTCCTCGACGCGCAGGCTGACGTTCGGGTTCTCCACCCGGAAGCTGGCCGCCCACACCGACAGCGGATCCGTCGAGAGGTCCGACAGCGCCGCGATGTCGATCCGGCCGCGCTCCACATCCCGCACCTCGCGGACCGCCCGGAACGCGGAGTCCACGTCCCGCAGGATCTGCCGGGCCGGGCCCACCAGGGCCTCACCGGCAGGGGCCAGCACCAGACCCCTGCCCACCCGGTAGAACAACTCGGTCCGCAGATCCTTCTCCAGCTTCCTGACGGCCTGCGAGAGCGACGGCTGGGCGACGTGCAGCGCTGCCGCCGCCCGGTTCACCCCACCGTTGTCGACGACTGCCAGGAAATACTCCAACTGCCGGATGTC
>NZ_JBSGUP010000094.1:0-17880 GCF_053607985.1 Streptomyces sp. NPDC055078 | reverse complement strand
ACCAGGACGTCGATACCGCCGAAGCGGTCGACCGCGGCCTGGACGGCACGCGGGATGCTGTCGTCGTCGGTCACGTCCAGTGCGACGGCGAGGACCTGGTCGGAGTTCTGGAAGTCCTCCGGGACACGGTCCGGGTCGCGGACCGCGACCACGACGTTGTTGCCTTCGGCGAGCGAGGCCCGGGCGATTTCCGCACCGATACCGCGGGATGCGCCGGTGATGAGCCAGGTAGCCATGACCAGACCTCTGTTCTGTGTTTCCTGTGGGTGGGTCGTCGGGGATGCTGCCGACGCATTCCATGGTGCGGAGGTCCGTGGGAGGCAGGAAGGCCGGGAGTTTCCTGGGAGTACTGTTCCCAGGCTGCGCCCGCCCCCGTACCGGTGTCCCCGCGTCCGTGCCGGTGTCGCAGCACGCTGCCGCCGGGTGGGGCCGGGCGACGGGCGGGCGGGTTCGGCCGGGCGGGTGTGTGCGGGGGATCCGGAATCCTGGGAGAAGTACACCCACCTTCCAGCCCGCCGCAGAGCGCCCTACCGCTCTAGCCTCGACGGCATGGACCGCATGGACCCAGAAACGCACCCGGCCGCCGAGCATGCGCTGGGGGGCTTCCTCCGCGCCCGGCGTGCCCAGCTCCGCCCCGAGGACGCCGGGCTCCCCGCGTCAGGCCGCCGCAGAGTGCCCGGACTGCGGCGCGAGGAAGTCGCCACCCTGGCCGGTGTGAGCACCGACTACTACATGCGCCTGGAGCAGGGCCGCGAACGGCGCCCCTCGCAGCAGGTACTGGAAGCCGTGGCCAAGGCCCTGCACCTCGACGACGACGCCGTGGCACACCTGCACCGGGTGGCCACCCCCACGACGCGCCGGATACGCCGTGCGCCCCGCGTCGAACGCGTCAGCCCGCACCTGCGACGGCTCCTGGACACCTGGAGCCACACGCCCGCCTTCGTGCTGGGCCACGCCCTGGACATCCTGGCCCGCAACCAGCTCGCCGCGGCCCTGCACACCGGCTTCACGTCCTGCGGCAACCTGCTGCACATGACGTTCCTGGACCCGGCGGCGCACCACTTCCACCGCGACTGGGACCGCGCCGCCGAATCATGCGTGGCCGCACTGCGACAGGCGGCCGGTATCGATCCCGACGACCCTCGGCTGATCGAGGTCGTCGGCGAACTGTCGATGAGGAGCGCCGAGTTCCGGACCCGGTGGGCCCGCCACGATGTGCGGGGAAAGACCCGCGAGGCCAAACTCTTCCACCACCACGAGGTCGGCGACCTGGATCTGCACTACGAGGCCCTCACCGTCAGCAGCGCCCCCACCCAGCAGATCATCGTCTACCAGGCCGAGCCGGGCACCCCCTCCGCCGACGCCCTGGCGCTGCTCGGCTCCCTGAACACGGTGCCCACCCCCCGGCGCCCCCCGCTCGGGGGCCCGGAGTGAGCGAGAACGTGTTCCGCCCACAGGCCCCACAAACCCACAGGCCCCACAGGCCCCACAGGGCCGGTCCAGCGATTCCTGGGTGTATCAGGGCTACCCTGGGGCCTCCTCCCGCCCGCCGGCCCCGCGGAGAATGGCGGTATGAACCAGATCGTGGAACTGGGCGAGTTTCTCCGGTCGTGCCGCGGCAGGCTGAATCCCGCGGACGTGGGAATGCCGGGGACATCCAGGCGTCGGGTACCGGGCCTGCGCCGTGAGGAGCTGGCGCAGCTGGCAGGGGTCAGCGTCGACTACTACACACGCCTGGAGCAGGGCCGCAGCCGTACGGCCTCGCCGGAGATCCTTGAGGCCCTGGCGACGGCGCTGCGCCTGGACGGTACCGAACGCTCACATCTGTTCGACCTGGCGGACCGGCGCCCCACCAGGCCCCGGCGGTCCCGCCCCGCCCCGGCCGAGCAGGTCAGCCGAGCCGTCCACCAGCTGCTTTCCACCCTGAACGCCGCCTACTGCCCCGCGTTCGTCCTGGGCCGGCGCACCGATGTGGTCGCCGCCAACTCGCTCTCCCGCGCTCTGATCGCCGACTTCGACGCCATGCCCGCGAACGAGCGCAACCAGGCCCGGTTCCTCTTCCTCGACCCCGCGTCCCGCGAGCTGTACGCGGATTGGGAGACCGTCGCCGCTGACACCGCCGCCATGCTGCGCATGGACGCCGGGCGCCACCCCGAGGACCCGCTGCTGGGCGAACTGGTCGGCGAACTCGCCGTGCGCAGCGAGCGCTTCCGCGCGCACTGGGCCGAGCGCAGGGTCCACGAGCGAACCGAGGGGACCAAGGGCTACCACCATCCCGTCGCGGGGGACCTCACCGTCACCTATCAGGCTCTCGCCCTGCCCGGCGACGCCGATCAGACCCTGTTCGTCTACAGCACGGAGCCGGGCTCCCCCTCCGAAACCGCCCTGCGGTTCCTGGCGACCTGGTCGACCGAACCCCTCGGGGACCGGGCCCGCACCCCCGCCCCCAGCGAACCGGGCACCGCCGCGTGACCTCCTCGTACGCGGTCCCGCCGGGCCGGGCGAACACCCCGCCCGGCGCGACGGGCCGCCCACCGAAGCCCCGTCGCGATCGGTCCGACGCCCGCCGTACCCGGGAGAGCTAGCCTGAGGACATGAGTGACAACACCCCCCTGGGAGAGTTCCTCCGAGCACGGCGCGAAGTCCTCAAACCGCAGGATGTGGGCCTGCCCGAGCACGGCCGCCGGCGGGTGCCGGGGCTGCGGCGCGAGGAAGTCGCGATGCTCGCCGGTGTGAGTTCCGACTACTACATGCGCCTGGAGCAGGGGCGGGAGTCCAGCCCGTCATCCCAGGTCGTCGACGCCCTCGCGAACGCCCTCCACCTTGATGACCAGGCCGTCGGCCATCTGCGCAGACTCACCAGGACACCCCAGGAACGCCGTACTCTCCCCGCCGGTCACGACCGGGTCGACCCGCAGTTGCGGCAACTGCTCGACAGCTGGCCCGGCACCCCTGCTTTCGTCGTGGGCCCGGCGCTGGACATCCTGGCGCACAACGCCCTCGCGGCAGCACTGCACAGCGGCTTTCAGCGGTTCGACAACCTGGCTCGTATGGTCTTCCTCGACCCGGCGGGCCGCGACTTCTACCAGGACTGGGAAAAGGCTGCCCGGTCCTGCGTCGCCGAGATCCGCGCCGCCTACGGATACGATCCGAAATCCCCGCGGATCATCGACGTCGTGGAAACCCTTTCCGCGAAGAGTCCGGAATTCGCCGAACTGTGGGCGCGGCACGATGTGCAGGGCAAGACCCGGCAGACGAAGAACCTCAGGCATGACCAGGCAGGCGATCTGCGGATCCAGTTCTCCGCCTTCACGGTCAATGGAGCCCCTCATCAGCAGCTGGTCGTCTATCAGGCCGAACCCGCGAGCCTCACCGCGGCGGCGTTCGCCGAACTCCGCTCAGAGATCGACAACCGCCTGCACGAGCGGCGCGAAGCCGACCGGGCCCCCGATGCCGCGACCGCCGAGTAGCCGGCGGAGCCGTACCGGCCCAGGGCCGTGCCGCCCTGGCGGCCCACGGAGTGCTGTCAATGGACGGCTTCCGTCATCGAGGGGCGCGGGCTGAAGCAGGTCAGACGTCGAGACCGCCGCGTTTGACGAGCTGGCTCGCGATCACATTGCGCTGGATCTCGTTGGTGCCCTCTCCGACGATCATCAGCGGTGCGTCACGGAAGTACCGCTCGACGTCGAACTCCGTCGAATAGCCGTAGCCGCCGTGGATACGGACGGCGTTGAGGGCGATCTGCATGGCCGTCTCGGAGGCGAACAGCTTCGCCATGCCCGCCTCCATGTCCACGCGCCGTCCCGCGTCCGCCTCCCGCGCCGCGAACAGGGTGAGCTGGCGTGCCGCGGTCAGCTGGGTGGCCATGTCGGCGAGGTAGTTGCCGATGGCCTGGTGCCGCCAGATCGGCTTCCCGAACGACTCGCGCTCCTGGGCGTAGGCGAGCGAGTCCTCCAGGGCCGCCCGTCCGACGCCGAGAGCCCGGGCGGCGACCTGGAGCCTGCCGGTCTCCAAGCCCTTCATCATCTGCGCGAACCCCTGGCCCTCGACGCCGCCGAGCAGCGCGTCGGCGGGCGCCTGGTAGTCGTCGAAGGCCAGCTCACAGCTCTCCACTCCCTTGTATCCGAGCTTGGGCAGATCGCGGGAGACCGTCAGACCCGGCCCGTGCTCGACGAGGAGAATGGAGATGCCCTGGTGCGGGGGAGTGGCCTGGGGATCTGTCTTGCACAACAGGGCGATCAGCTGTGAGCGGCGGGAATTGGTGATCCAGGTCTTGGCACCGTTGACCGAGTACCCACTCGCGCCCTTGCGGGCGACGGTGCGCATGGCCTGGAGGTCGGATCCGCCGCCCGGTTCGGTGAGGGCCATGGTGGCCCGGATCTCCCCATCGGCCATTCCGGGCAGATACCGGCGCTTCTGTTCCTCGGTGCCGAAGCGCAGCAGCAGTTTGGCGACGACGGTGTGCCCGCCCATCGCGCCGGCCAGGCTCATCCAGCCCCGGGCGAGTTCCTCGGTGATCAGCACATAGCAGGAGGTGGAAACGGGCGTGCCGCCGTACTCCTCCGGGATGGCCAGGCCGAAGATCCCGAGCCGCTTCATCTGCTCGATCAACGCTTCGGGGTAGGTGTTGGCGTGCTCAAGGTCCCGGACGACCGGCTTCACCTCCTTGTCGACGAAGTCGCGCACCGTACTCACGATGAACCGGTCTTCCTCGGACAGGACGTCGAGCGTGCTCATGCTGTCGCGCTCCTACTCGATGGTTTCGGCGTGCCTCGGAGTAGCATCATGCGCGCACATACCGGAGCATGTGAAATGCCAATTTCTGATGCTTCCATGCGTGGCGCGGATAGGGAGGGCTCGTGGACATCAAGCAGCTCAAAGCCATCGTCACCGTGGCCGAAGTGGGCAGCGTCACGCGGGCGGCCGAGTTGCTGCACCTGGTACAGCCCGCGGTCACCCGGCAGATCCGCACGCTGGAGGACGAGATCGGCGTGCCGCTGTTCGAGCGGACCCGGCAGGGGATGAGACCCACGGAGGCCGGGGCGATCATGGTTGATCGCGCACGGCGTGCCCTGGCCGAACTGGAACGGGCCCGTGCCGAAGTGCAGCCCACTCCCGGCGCCGTGACCGGTATCGTCACCGTCGGTTTGCTGGAGAGCACAGCCGATCTGCTGGCCGAGCCGCTGGTCACGGCCGTGAGACATGATCACCCCGGAGTCGAGCTGCGTCTGATGACCGCGTACTCCGGCCATCTGCAGCAGTGGCTCGACGACGGAGACCTGGACCTGACCCTGCTCTACAACCTGGACAGCACGCCCTCCCTGCACGCCCGGCCGCTGGTGCGGGAACGCCTGTGGGCCGTCGCGCCTCCGGAGGCCGGCCTGCGAGCCGATCAGCCGGTCGTCTTCGCGCGGGTCGCGGCCCACCCGATCGTGATGCCCGCGCCCGGCCACGCCCTGCGTGCGGTGATCGAGGCCGCCGCGGCCCGCGCCGGTGCCGAGTTGCAGGTCGCCGTGCAGACCAACTCGATGCGGGTCCAGAAGCGGCTCGCCCTGGCCGGCCACGGATGGACGATCCTGCCGGGCGGCGGCATCGCCGAGGACGTGGCGCAGGGCAGGCTGAGCGCCGCGCCGCTGTGCGAGCCGGATGTGTGGCGCTCCATCGTTCTCGGGACGCCGAGATTCCGGCGAAGCCCGCAGGCCGTTGAGGTGATCGCCCGGACGCTGGTGGATCAGATCCGCCTGGCGGTGACAGGGGGGCGGTGGCCCTCGGCTCAGTTGCGTGGAGCCGGGGAGTGACAGCGGCCCCGATACGCCGCGCGCCCCGGCAACAGGACGGCGCCGGAACGCATGCGGGCAGTGGCACGGCGTATGCACACCGCGTATGTCGGCATCAGCACATTCTATTGGGCAACTGCCAGCATCACTGTCCATGATGGCGGTGCGCCACCAGGACACTGGAGCCAACGTGGCTGGTCGGGCACCCGTGGCGACTCCGGCCGGGGTCGCACTCCCACGCCGGAGGCGGTCCCGCCGGCCCCGGGCCCCGCCCGCGCACTCCCGCCGGCCGCCCTCAAGGACACCCGATGCCACCTACCGCCGCATCCCTCACTTCATACATCGAGTCGTGGAATCCCGCGCCCTTCACGGTCGCGGACCCACTGCCCGCAGGCCCCGTAGCGGCCCTGTCCGCCGTCCTCGGCCTCCGCGGGCCGGTGGCCACGGCCGGCGGGCCGCTGCCCCCGCTGTGGCACTGGCTCTACTTTCTGCACTGGCCGGCGCAGGGCGAACTCGGAGCCGACGGGCATCCGCTGGGCGGCCGCTTCCTGCCGCCGCTGCCCGATCGGCAGCGCATGTTCGCCGGCGGGCGCTGCGACATCCGCCGGCCATTGCGCCTCGGCGAACCGGCTGAACGCATCAGCAGCCTGGGCGCGGTAACGGCCAAGCAGGGCCGGACGGGAGAGCTGCTGTTCGTCACCCAGCGCGACGAGTTCCGCCAGCAGGGCAGTCTGTGCGTCATCGAGGAACAGGACATCGTCTACCGTTCGGGCCGCGGCTCCGCCCCACACCCGCCTCCGGCGCTCGACACCTCCCGCCGCCCCGAAGCCGGGGGGACGTGGCGGATACCGCTCCGTACGGACGCGCCGCTGCTGTTCCGGTTCAGTGCCCTGACCGCCAACTCGCACCGCATCCACTACGACGACCCCTACGCCCGGGACGAGGAGGGCTACCCGGGCCTTGTCGTGCACGGGCCGCTGCTGGCCCTGTTGATGCTCGAACTCGCCCGGCGCAACGCCCCGCGCCGACAGGTCAGGTCGCTGAGTTACCGGCTGCGCCGCCCCCTCTTCGTCGGCGAGCAGCTGCTCGTGAACGGAGACAGTGCGGGCGATCGCGCCGAGCTGCGCATCACCACCCATCGCGAGGCGCGGCACGCCACCGCGGAGGTGACGTTCGCATGAGCGGCACCGCGTATCCGGTCACCGGGGCCAGAAGTCTGCTCTTCGTCCCCGCCCACCGGCCCGATCGCTTCGACAAGGCCGTCGCCACGGGTGCCGACCTGGTCATCATCGACCTTGAGGACTCGGTCGCGGACGAGGACAAGGTCCGGGCGCGCGACAACGCCTCCGCATGGCTGGCTCGGGGCAACCGGGCGATCGTTCGGATCAACGCACCCGGCACCCCCTGGTGCGACGACGACCTCGCCATGGCGGCCGGGCTCGGTTGTGTGATCGTCGTGCCCAAAGCCGAGGACCGCGCACAGCTCGCGGCCATCGCGGCCCGGACGGCGGGCCGCTGCGGACTGATTCCCCTCATCGAGACTCCCCTGGGTGTGGAGAGAGCCCTCGACGTCTGCTCCGTGCCGGGGACTCTCCGGGCCGCCTTCGGGAACGTCGATCTCGGGGGCCGGCTCGGTGTGGACCCGAGCGATCACGCCGCACTCGGCTACGCGCGCTCCCGGGTGGTCTGTGCCTCCGCCGCGGCCGGAATCGCTCCGCCGGTCGACGGGGTCACCACCGCCATCGCGGACGCCGGGGCCCTCGACGGCGACATCGCGCATGCCAGGAGCCTCGGCTTCACCGGAAAGCTGTGCGTTCATCCCGCTCAGATCGACGCGACGGCCGCCGGGTTCGCACTCACGGATGACGAACTGCGCTGGGCACGGGAAACGGTCCGGGCGGGCGACTCGGTGACCACGGTCGGGGGCCAGATGGTCGACAAACCGGTGCTGGACCGCGCCCGGCGCGTTCTCGCATCGGAGCGAAAGCCCCGCACCGCGTCCTGAGGCCGTCGGTGCAGGAGGGTTGACAGTTCCACCCGGCTTGGCGCAAATTCATCCGTACAAATAGTTCCGCGATGGCGTCTTCGTCGCCGGCCCGTGCCGAAGGCTCGGTCCGCGTTCCGCGCACCTGCCGCGGATGCCGGCCGGTGCCCGCACCGTATTCCCGGGGCCGCAGGTTCGGAGCCGGCCCCACTCGCCCGAGAGTCCGTTCTCCGGTCAGCCCCCGAGCCATGTCGCGAGCGGCGCGAGTGGCGTCCGGAGCGAACTGCGTCCGGAGCGGGCGGCGGCCGGAGCGGGCTGCCGCCACTGTCCGCCATCCGTGAGCAGGGGCGGCGCCGGCCTCCCGCCGGGACAGGACGACGACGAAAAGTGCTTCTCGTCAAGGAAGGGATCCGCTGTGTGGTGTTACCGATGTGGTCTTTCGGACAGGGACGGTGTGGCATGGCGGGGGTAGCGGAGCGGCTGGGCGCCTTCGCGGCCGGGCTTGAGTTCGACAGCCTGCCGCCCGCCGTCGTGACGCGCGCCAAGGACTGTCTCGTGCACGCGCTGGTCGTCGGAGCGGCCGGGGCGGGCGTGGGATTCGGCGAGGCGGCGGAGATCGCCCTGGACGACGCCGGGGGCAGGGCCCATGTGCTGAGGTCCGGCCGGACGGTGCCCGCGCCGCTCGCCGCCTTCGCCAACAGCGCTCTGCTGCACGCGCGCGCCCAGGAGGACACGCACGGCACGTTTCACCCGGGCGTCGCGGTGATACCCGCGGCCCTGGCGGCTGCCGAGGCCGAGGAGGCGGACGGTGCCACCTTCCTGGCCGCGATGGTGGCCGGGTACGAGGTGGGCACGGCGCTCTCGGATCCGCTCACGGAGCTCACGACGCCGCCGTTCCGGGCGACCGGTCTCTACGGCCCGCCGGCTGCCGCCGCGGCGACCGGGCGGGTCCTCGGACTCGACGCGCCCCGCATGACGTCGGCGCTGGGACTGGCGTCCGCGTTCGCGGGGGGCAGCAGTGAGACCTTCGCCGCCGGCACCGACGAGTGGCACTACCAGTCGGGTGTGGCCGCGTCGAACGGACTCCTCGCCGCAGAGCTGGCCGCCGCGGGAGCCAAGGGCTCACCGATGGCGATCGAGGGGGAGTCGGGGTTCCTCGACTGCTTCGTACGAGGGCGGGCACCGCTGCCGGACGATCTGGCGACCGGCCTCGGGACCCGGTGGCGGCTGCTGGAAGTCACGTTCAAGCCCTACCCGGTCTGTGCGTTCAACCAGGCTCCCGCACTGGTCGCGGCGCGTTTGGCAACCGCCTGCCGGATCAAGCCCGCGGAGGTGGCCTCGGTGCGGGTGCGGATGAACGAACGCGAGGCCGGCTACCCCGGGGTGGGGTCCCGCGGGCCCTTCAGCGAGGTGGCGCAGACGCTCATGAGCGTACGGTTCTCCATCGCCGTGGCCCTGCTGGAAGGGCATATCGGCTACGAGTCGCTGACCCGTTTCGACGACCCGGAGCTGCTCGGACTGGTCGACCGGATCGACATCGTGCCGGAAACGGGCCGGCCGCCCAAGACCGCCGTCGCGACGCTCACCCTTGTCGACGGCCGGCGGTTCGAGTCCGCGATCGAGGACTCCTCGAAGGATCTCTCCTGGGACTCGGCGGCGGTACGGGACAACGCCAGGCGGCTGCGGCCGGAGACGCACTTCTCCGAGGAAGGGCTGGAGGCGCTGTTCACGGCCGTGGACGCTCTCCCGGACGCCCGCGATCTGGGCGGGCTCCTCGCGGCCGTCCTTCCGGGCCGCTGATACATCCGAACAAATCGCCTGCGAACGGCGGCAGTCCGCCGGTGTGTGAACTGTTGACTTTCGGTGCGACGGTCAATAGCGTGATATTTGTACGTACGAATTTGGGGCTATGGCTCGCGAGGAGTTGGAACGGCCCCCGGCTCCGCCGACCTTCGCGGACAAGGCGCTCAGGACACAGCGCTCCGGGGACGGAGAGCCCGGCGCCGCCCCCCCCGGCGGACCGCGTACCGAGGGCGGCGCAGGGCAGCACACTCCCGCCGAAGCCGCGTCGAGCGGGCCGCTCACCAACAGCACAAGCGCGGGTCATACCGCGGAAAGGTGGATCCTGGGATGTCACGCAACCGAACGGACGACGTCCGGTACGGGCAGATGTACATCGGCGGGAAGTGGGTGGACGCCGAGACCGGAGAGACGTTCGGCACCGTCGATCCCTTCACGGGACGGGAGTGGGCGAGGGCCCCGCTCGGCGGGCCCGCCGACGTCCGCAAGGCGGTGCAGGCCGCGGCCGACGCCCTGACCGGACCGTGGGGCACCATGTCCGCCTCGGCGAGGGGCGAACTGATCCGGCGCCTGGGGCAGCTCACCGCCGAGCACGCCGACGAACTGGCCACCCTGGAGACCACGGACAACGGCAAGGTCATCCGGGAGACGCGCGGCCAGACGGCAGGGCTCCGGGCCACCTACGAGTACTTCGCGGGGGCCGCGGACAAGATCCAGGGCGCCACGATCCCCTCCCCGCACACCAACTTCTTCACCTACACCCGGCGGGAGCCGATCGGCGTCGTCGCGGCCATCCTCCCCTGGAACAGCCCGCTGTACCTGCTGGCGAGCAAACTCGCCCCGGCACTCGCGGCCGGCTGCACGTTCGTCGCCAAACCGGCCGAGCAGACCCCGATGTCCACCCTGAGGTTCGCCGAACTCGTCGCCGAAGCGGGTTTCCCTGACGGCGTCTTCAACGTCGTCACCGGCGCGGGGGAGACGGGAGCCGCACTGTCGGCCGATCCGGGGGTCGCGAAGGTGACCTTCACCGGCTCCACCGCCACCGGTACGGCCGTGATGAAGGCAGCCGCCGAGCACATCGCCGACGTGACCCTGGAACTCGGCGGCAAGTCCCCCAACATCGTCTTCGCCGACGCGGACATCGACAGCGCGATGAACGGCGTCATGGCCGGAATCTTCGCCGCGACCGGCCAGACCTGCATCGCCGGCAGCCGGCTGCTCGTCGCCAGGGAGATCCACGACGAACTGGTCGGCCGGCTGGCGGAGCGCGTCACGACCATCAGGCTCGGCGACCCGCTGGACATGACCACCGAGGTCGGCCCCATCGCCTTCGGCGAACAGCTCGCCAAGGTCCGCTCGTACGTGGAGATCGGCCTGGACGAGGGAGCGACCCTGGCGGCCGGCGGCAACCGCCCAACCGGCGAAGCCCTGAGCGACGGCTACTTCTTCGAACCCACCATCCTCACCGGAGTGCGCAACGACATGCGTGTCGCCCGCGAGGAGATCTTCGGCCCGGTGCTCTCGGTCATTCCCTTCGACAGCGAGGACGAGGCCGTACGGATCGCCAACGACACCGACTACGGCCTCGCCGCGGCGGTGTGGACCCGCGATGTGCAGCGCGCCCACCGGGTCGCCCACGTACTCGACGCCGGCTCCGTCTGGATCAACTCCTACCGCGTACTCGCCTACAACGTGCCCTACGGCGGCTTCCGGCGCAGCGGCGTCGGACGGGAGAACGGGCTGGAGGGCCTGGCCGCGTATCTGCAGACGAAGTCGGTCTGGGTGGAGCTGACAGGCGCGACCCGCGACCCGTTCAAGCTCGGCTGACCAACCAAGGAGTCAAGAACATGTCGATCGATGTCCCCCGAACCAGCCGAGCCGCCGTCCTCACCGCGCACGGCGAACCCCTGGAGATCCGTGAACTGCCCGTCCCCGGCGAGCTGGAGCGCGGAGCCCTGCTCGTCAGGATCGAAGCCGCCACCGTCTGCGGATCCGACCTGCACCTGTGGGACGGATCGCTGGCGGGCAGCCAGGCGCTGGCCCTGCCGGTGATACCCGGGCACGAGATGGTCGGCTCCGTCGTCCGGATCGGCGAAGGAGCCGAGCACGACACCTTCGGCACCCCGCTGGAACTCGGCGACCGCATCTGCTTCACCCATGCCTCGTGCAACCAGTGCGAACACTGCCGCCTGTACAACCAGCCCACCCTGTGCGCCAACCGCCAGTACTACATGTTCACCACCTGCGCCGAGGCCCCGTACCTCGTCGGCGGCTTCGCCGAGTACTGCTACGTCTTCCCCGACTCGGGCCGGGTCAGGGTGCCGGACGAGGTGCCCACCGACTGGGCATCGGCGGCCAGTTGCGCCCTGCGCACCGTGGTGCACTCCTTCGACCGCATCGGCCGTATCAACCCCTGGGAAACGGTCGTCATCCAGGGCTCCGGCCCGCTCGGGCTGTTCGCCACCGCTCTCGCCGACCACCTGGGCGCGGAGCGGGTCATCACGATCGGCGCCCCCGACGACCGGTTGAAGATCGCGACCGCCTTCGGCGCCACGGACACCGTGTCCCTGGCCAACGCACCCGAAGCACAGGACCGGGTCGACGCCGTGCGGGAACTCCTCGGCGGCCGTGGCGCCGACGTGGTCTTCGAGTTCTCCGGAGCGCGGACCGCGTTCACCGAAGGACTCGGCATGATCAAGGAAGGCGGCCGTTACATGGTCACCGGCCAGATCGACGGGCCGGGCAAGGAAGTCCCCGTCAGCCCGGGGTTCATCACCCGGCGGCAACTGACCATCATGGGCACCTGGTCGGGACACATCGCCGAGTACCGCAAGGCGCTGGGGTTCATGAAGAACAGCCGCCACCGCTACGACTTCGGCACCCTCGTGCCCAACCGGTACACCCTGGACCAGGCGAGCGAAGCCCTCACCCGGATGCGGGCACAGCAGGACATCAAACCGGTCATCGTGCCGGGCGCCACCAGCACACCGGAGCCGGCATGAGGCCGCTGGACGGACTCGTCGTCCTGGAGATGGGCCAGTACATCGCGGCACCGTACTGCGCGATGATGCTCGCCGACCTCGGCGCCGACGTCATCAAGATCGAGCGCCCCGGCACCGGTGATCCGCGACGGTCCTACGATCCCCTGATCGAGGACGGGGACGGCCGGCTCAGCGGCGGCTTCCTGAGCTACAACCGGAACAAACGGTCCGTCACACTCGACCTCGCCACCGAGGAAGGCCGGGCCCTCTACCGGCGGATCGCCGCCGAGGCCGATGTCATCGTGGAGAACCTGCGCCCGGGCGCGGTCGAACGGCTCGGCGTCGGTTACGACGTACTCGGCCAGGACAACCGGCGGCTGATCTACTGCGCCATCAGCGGCTACGGACGTTCCCCCGGCCACCTCGGCGTCTACGCGGACCGGCCCGCCTTCGACACCGCCATCCAGGCCATGGGCGGCGTCATGGCCGTCACCGGTGAGCCGGGCGGACCGCCCCTGCCCACGGTGACCGGCTTCGCCGACCTCTTCACCGCGGTGCACGCCGCCGTCTCGGTGCTCGCCGCCCTGCAGGGCAGGGCCCGTACCGGACGGGGAACCCTCGTCGACCAGAGCATGTACGACTCGACCGCCTCCCTGCTCGAACGGGAACTGATGCTCTGGGACTTCACCCGCCAGGAGCGGCGCCGCGGCGTGGACGGCTACGCCCCGCTGGGCTCCCTGGAGGCCGGCGACGGACACATCGCCCTGATCATTCCGACCGACGAGATGTGGCGCCGGATGTGCGGGGCGATCGATCGCGAGGATCTGCTCAGCCACCCGAAGCTCGACTCCGTGCTGTCACGCGCCGAGAACTTCACGACGCTGATCCGGCCGGAGGCCGAGCGCTGGACCCGCTCCCGTACCCGTGGCGAGATCGTGTCGTGGTTCGCCGAGTGCGGTCTCCCGGCCGGTGTGGTGCAGACGATCCCCGAGATCTACGACTGTCCGCACCTCGCGGCACGGGAGATGTTCCTGGACATCGAGGACGCGCACGCGGGATCGCGGCGCATGATCCGCACCCCCGCGCTCCTCGACGGCTACGACCTGCCCCCACCCGCCTCCGCTCCCCAACTGGGCGCGGACAACGAGGAGGTGTTCCGCCGGATGGGCGGTGCCACACCGCAGGACCTCACGCGCTGGCGTCGCGCCGGTGTCATCTGAAAGCGAAGGCAGACCACTCATGGCCCCACCTCCGACCTCCATGCGGCCGGACGTCTTCACCGCCGACCCGCCCACACTCCTCGCCTCGCACTGCCCCGACTGCGACACCAAGGCGTTCCCCCCGAGGGATGCCTGCCCCTCCTGCGGCGAGCCGACCGAGAAGCGGACCGCGCTGTCGCGCGAAGGGAGGATCTACTCCTACACCGTGGTACGCCAGGCACCGCCCGGGCTCCCCACCCCGTACATCCTCGCCTACGTCGATCTGCCCCGGGACGACATCCGGGTGATGTCACGGATCGAAGGCTTCGCCCCGGACACGGTCCGCATCGGAGCGGCCGTACGGCTGGGAGCACGCCCCGCCGACGGCGTCGACGACGAGTCGCTCATGTTCGCCTTCGGACCCGAGGAGTCGTCATGACGCTGGGAACGGTGCACATCGCGGCTGCGGGCATGATCCGGTTCGGCAAGCACCCGCGCGAGATGACCCTCGAAACCATGGGCGCGAACGCCGCGCGTGCGGCGATGGCCGACGCGGCTGTCAAACCGGCCGACATCGAAGCCCTGTATGCCGGGCACGTCTTCGGCGGGCCCGTCGCGGGACAGCGGATCGGTGCCCGCATCGGCCTGGCGGGCAAGCCCGTGAGCAACCACGAGAACTACTGCTCCAGCGGTGCCACCGCACTGCGGGAAGCGTGGATCGCCGTCGGCGCCGGACTGTACGACCTCGTGCTCGTCATCGGCGTCGAGAAGATGACCGACAGGATCAAGGGCGGTGTCCGGCCGGACCCCGGCGACCTCGACGCCGCCTCGGGATTCATCTTCGCCGCCGGACACGCCCTCAGCGCCCGCCGCTACATGGCCGATCACGGCGCGACCCGCGAACAGATCGCCATGGTCGCGGTGAAGAATCACGCCCACTCGGTCATGAATCCCTACGCCCACTACCAGAAGCCGGTCACGCTTGAGGACGTCCTGAACGCCCGCTCGATCGCGGAGCCCCTGGGGCTCCTCGACTGCTCCCCGATCAGCGACGGCGCAGCCGCCGTGGTGGTCGCCAGCCCCGCGGGCCTGCGGCGGATCAAGGCCCGCGCCGCCCCCGAACTGGCCGCCTGCGCCCTGGTGAGCGGCACCGTTCAGAGTGGGCTGACGGATGTGAACGAGGAGGACGTCTCGCGGCGCGCGGGTGAGGAGGCGTACCGCATCTCCGGTTCCGGAGCCGAGGACATCGACTTCGTGGAGATGCACGACTGCTTCACCATCGCCGAGATCGTCCGGCTGGAAGGGCTCGGACTGCTGCCGCGGGGGGAGGGCGCGAGACTGACCGAGGCCGGCCACACCAGCCTCGGGGGCCCGCTCCCGGTGAACCCCAGCGGTGGCCTGCTGTCCCGCGGACACCCGGTGGGAGCCACCGGAGTGGCACAGGTCTGTGAGCTGTTCTGGCAGTTGACCGACCGGGCCGGCGGCAGGCAGGTCGACAACGCGCGCACAGGTCTCGCCTACTGCAAGGGCGGTTCCGTGAGCGGCACGGACGGCGCGTCCGTCACCGCGGTGATCATGCGGCGCTGAACCGGCCGGGGCCGGCCACCCCCGGGCCGGCCCTCGGACCGGAGCCACTCCTTGCGACCGGCGGAGCGACTCGACTCGATGCGGCTCCATGCGGCTCCACGCGGCTCAATGCGACCGGCGGAGTTCCATGCGATAGCCGTAGCGCCGCGGATTGAAGTGCGACGTCGTGAACTCGACGTAACTCCCCGCGGTGTCGTAGTACAGGCGCTCGATCAGCAGGATGGCGTCCCCCGGCTCGCAGCCGATCAGACCGGCCTCCTCCTCAGGGGCGTTCATCGCGGTGATGTCCTGCCGCACCCCGGCGACGGGGTGCTTCAGGAAGGGTTCCGCGGAACCGATGACCGTGCCCTCCCCACGGGCCGGGATGCCGTTCCCGCGCAGGGTCTCGCCGAGATCCGGGGCGACGTAGTGGCGGGTGACGACGAACGGCACCCCCTTGATGAACCGCCGGACCAGAGCCATGCTCACCTCGATATAGGTCAGCTCAAGACGGGTGGCGATCGCCGGATCGGCCCGGGTGGCGAACTGCTGGAGAACCTCGGTCTCGGTATCGGGCCAGACCACGATGTCATCGAGCGACCCGATCGACCGCATGTACCGGCCGGAGAGCCGGCGCCCGCTGACATAGGTGCCGCTGCCCTGCACCCGGTAGATGCGCCCCTCCGACAGCAGCGTCTGGAGCGCCTGGCGGACGGTGTGCCGGCTGACCTTGTATGTGGTCTGCAACGCCTCCTCGGTAGGCATCTTGCCTCCCTCGCTGTACACGCCGGCAGCGATGTCCGCGCGCAACGCGTCAGCGAGTGCGCGGTATGCCGCCGGCCTGCGGGGGGTGGCGGGCCGCTCTTGATCCGTCATCGGGCGTCTCATCCCGTCCGGGGCCCGGCGCTTTCGCCCGGCCGTCCTGGGCTACTTCGAAAGAATAATATTGTACGGACCAATTGACAAGAATCGATCCAGTGTCCTGAGAATTTCTTGCCACTTCGATGCCTGCGTGACTGTTGACGCCGACTTCGAGGCGTCCCTACAGTCTCAAATTGTACGTACGAATTGCCTCCCGGTCTCCATGGGTGGGTGGATGAGAGTCCCCACCCCGGCTGTGGCACCGCCCACCGCCGTGTACGACTGGTCCGGGCACCTGCGAAAGGGATTTCAACGATGAGTTCCATGCCCGGTGCCGCCGGCACCGTCCCCAGAGGCACCGAACGAAGGATCATCGCCGCGTCGGCGGCCGGGAACCTGCTCGAATGGTTCGACTTCGCCATCTACGGCTTCTTCGCGGTCATCATCGGTGAGCTGTACTTCCCCACGGACTCCACCACGGGCTCCCTCATGGCCGCGCTGGCCGTGTTCGGCGTCGCCTTCGTCGTACGCCCCGCAGGCGGCTTCGTCCTCGGCCGGTTCGCCGACCGCGCGGGACGCAGGCCCGCACTGACCCTGTCCGTCCTGCTGATGGGCGCGTCCACCACGCTCATCGCCTGCGTACCCTCGTACGACACGATCGGTATCGCGGCGCCGGTGCTGATCGTGCTGCTGCGCTGTGTGCAGGGCTTCTCGGCGGGTGGCGAATACGCCGGCGCGGCGGCGTTCCTCATCGAGTACGCTCCGCGAACGCGCCGGGGGCTGTGGAGCAGCGTCATCTCGGCGACGGCCGCACTCGGTGTGCTGCTGGCCGGTCTCACGGCGCTGGCCGTCACCGCCTGGCTGTCCGAGGACCAGGTGAGCAGCTGGGGCTGGCGCATCCCGTTCCTGCTGGCCGCCCCGCTGTCGGTGGTGGGTCTGTATATGCGGCTCAAGCTGGAGGACACCCCCGTCTACCGTGAACTGGAGCAGAAGCACCAGGTGGCGAGCGACCCGCTGCGCCGGCTCGGCCGCGAGGGCATCTCCCGTATCGCCATGGTGTTCGCGGCCACCGCCGTCGCGGGACTCGGGTTCTACTACCTCGCCGTCTACGTCGTCACACACCTCGACACGGTAGTCGGCTGGGGAAAGACCGAGGCACTGCTCGTCACCATCGCGGGCCTCACGCTGTACTCGCTGCTGTGCCCGGTCGCCGGTCTCATCGGAGATCGCGTCGGCCGCCGGCGCACGATCATCGTGGGCGCCGTCGGACTGGGCCTCGCCGCCGTACCGAGCTTCCTCCTGATCGGCACGGGGCACGTCGGACTCGCTCTGGCGGGCCTGGCACTGTTCGCCGTCTTCGAGGCCCTGGTGAACGTCATGCTCGGGGTGCTGCTCGTAGAACTCTTCCCCCCGCAGACCCGGGTCAGCGGGGCGTCCATCGGCTTCAACCTGGCTCAGGCCGTCATCGGTGGCCCGGGGCCGCTCATCGCGGCAGCCCTGGTGACGAGTACGGGTGTGTGGGTCTCGCCCTCCTTCTATGTGGTGGGCGTGGCTGCCGTGGCCTCGGTGGTGCTGGTGCGCTACCTGCCCGAAACGCTCGGAACCGACCTCAACCAGGCCGGGGAAACCGTGCCCACCGCGGTGGGCGCCGACCGCTGACGACGTCCGGGCCGCCTCCGGGGTGGCGCCGGCCGCGATCGCCTCCCGGGTCC
>NZ_JBSGUP010000093.1:0-17968 GCF_053607985.1 Streptomyces sp. NPDC055078 | reverse complement strand
CCCGGGGCCCCGGCGGGAGCGACATCGCCGGGCACGGCGTCCTGGAGTCCGTCGCTGTCATCGGAGTCCCCGGCGTCACCGTCGTCCTGCTTTTCCCCTCTGGCGGCGGCAGCGGCGCGCTTGGCGAGCACCCGCTTCTTCAGCGCCTTCATCTGCGGGTCGCGCTCCTTGAAGTCGGCGACCAGCGGGGTGGCGATGAAGATCGAGGAGTAGGCACCGGCCGCGAGGCCGACGAACAGCGACAGCGAGATGTCGTTCAGCATGCCCGCGCCGAGGAAACCGCCGCCGATGAAGAGCAGACCGGCGACCGGCAGCAGCGCGACGATGGTGGTGTTGATGGAGCGCACCAGGGTGGCGTTGAGGCTGCGGTTGGCGATCTCGCTGTAGGTCCACCGGGTCTGTTTGGTGATCCCGACGGCGCCCTCCTTGAGACCGTCGAACACGACGACCGTGTCATAGAGCGAGTAGCCGAGGATGGTCAGCAGACCGATCACCGTGCCCGGGGTGACCTCGAAGCCGACGAGCGCGTACACCCCGACCGTGATGGTGAGGTCATGGATCAGCGCGATGAGCGCGGCGAGCGCCATGCGCCACTCGAAGGCGATCGCCAGATAGATCACCACCAGGACCATGAAGATCCCCAGGCCGGTCCATGCCTTGTTGGCGATCTGCTCACCCCAGCTCGGGCCGACCAGCTCGGCCGCGATCTTGTCGGCGGGGATGTCCATGTCCCGGGCCAGCTCGTTCTGGACCTTGGTGGCCGCCGCCGTGTCCAGATCGCTGACCTGGATGCGCATGGTGCCGTTGCCGAGCTTCTGGACGATCGCGTCGTGGCCGGACGCCTCCTCCGCGTACTCCTTGGCGTGAGTGACCGAGACACTGGTCTTTGGAGTGGTGAAGACGGCACCGCCCTTGAACTCGATGCCCATGTTCAGACCCCGCACCGCCAGGCCGACGATGGCCGTGATGGTGATCAGGATCGAGACCGCGTACCAGAACTTCCGCTTGGCGACGAAGTCGTAGCCGATCTCGCCGCGGTAGAGCCTGGCGCCGATGCTGCCGAGACGCGACATCTCACGCCTCCTTCGGGTCGGTGGGGGCGGAGACGCGGCGCGAGCGGCGCAGCGGGGGTTTGGCGCCCAGTCGCGTGGGGTCGAGTCCGGACCAGGGGTGACCGCTCCCGAAGAACTTCGTCCGGGCGACGAGGGTCATCACCGGCTTGGTGAAGAAGAAGACCACGACCACATCGAGCAGGGTGGTGAGACCGAGCGTGAACGCGAAGCCCTGGACCTTGCCGACGGTGACGAGGAAGAGCACGGCGGCGGCGAGGAACGAGACGAAGTCGGAGACCAGGATGGTGCGCCGGGCGCGCGGCCAGCCACGCTGGACGGCGGGGCGCAGCGTACGGCCCTCCCGGATCTCGTCCCGGATGCGTTCGAAGTACACGATGAACGAGTCCGCCGTGATACCGATGGCGACGATCGCGCCACAGACCGCCGGCAGGTTCAGCGCGAAGCCGATGGCCGGGCCGAGCAGAGCCATCAGGCTGTACGTCAGGGCCGCGGAGACCAGGAGGCTCGCGATGGCGATCAGGGCGAGGCCGCGGTAGTACGCCAGCAGATAGATGACGACCAGGACGAGGCCGATGGCGCCCGCGATGAGACCGGCCTTCAGCTGCTCACCGCCGAGCGCGGCGCTCACCGTGGTGACGCTCTGCTCCTCGAAGGTCAGCGGCAGCGCGCCGTACGACAGGATGTTGCCCAGGTCCTGCGCCGACTGCTGGTCGAAGTCTCCGGAGATCTCGGCGTTGGCGCTGAGGGTCTGGTTGACCTGCGGGGCGGAGACGACCTCGCCGTCGAGGACGATCGCGAACTGGTTCTGCGGGGACTGCTGCTTCGACAGCTTGCTGGTGATCTTCTGGAACTTCTTGGAGCCACCGCTGGTGAAGTCCATCGTGACGATCCAGATGCCGCGCTGCTGGTCGAGCTGGCCCTTGGCGTCGTCGACGTCCTTGCCGTCGACCTCGGCCGGGCCGAGGACGTACTTCTCCCAGACGCCGCCGCTGTTCTTGCCGCAGGCGACCGTGGGTTCCTCGGGCTTGGCGCTGTCGCCGGCCGCCGCACGGGACTTCGCGTCCAGGCAGTTCAGCGCGGCGAACCGCTTCTCCAGCGCCGCCGCCGCTGCGGACTCGCTCGGGTTCGGCTTCGGGGGGTCCGTGGGCTTCGGCTGCTGGGAGCCGGTCGCGGACGGCGTCGGCGTGGGGGCCTTCAGCGCGTCGGTGACCGCACGGCCCTGGGTGGTGGCACTGCTGCTCGGCGCGGTCGCCTTTTCCTTGTCGCCCTTGTCGCCCTTGTCGGCCTTGTCGCCGTCCGTGGCCTTGTCCGGCTTGCCGCTCGCCGAGGAGCTGGGGGTGGGGGTGGGGGTGGTCTGCGGGGTCGTCCCACCCGCGGCGACGGTCAGCACGGGCCGGAAGTAGAGCTGGGCGGTGGTGCCCACCTGCTTACGGGCCTGCTCGGAGTCGGTCCCCTTGGGGATGTTCACGATGATGTTCTCGCGGCCCTGGGTCTGGACCTCGGCCTCCGAGACACCGAGACCATTGACCCGGCGTTCGATGATTCCGACCGCTGTGTTCATATTGGTCTCATTGACCGCGCTTTCCTTGCCGGGCTCCGCCTCGGCCTTGAGCGTGATCGTCGTACCGCCCGCGAGGTCGATGCCCAGGCGCGGCGTGGTGTGCCCGGATGCGAACATGCCTCCGGTCAGCGCGACCAAGGCGATCAGGATGAGGACCAGGGTGCGCCCCGGCCTCCCCTGAGCCCCGGCGGGCCTGCGGCCCCTCTTAGGTGCTGCCACCTTCTCGTTTCTCCCTGTCCAACCGCCCTCACGCCGGGTACGCGCCAGGGCGGCCACGAAGTGTTGTGGGGACCTGCCCCCGCAGAAGTCAACACGACCAGGGGACCGCCGGGCACGGGTCGGTGCCGTCGCGGTCCCCGAAAATGGCTACTTCTCGCCGTCGGTCTTGCTGTCCTTTGACTCCGCTGCCTCCGCGGCATCGGCGTCCTTCGTTCCGGAGTCCTTCGTCCCGGCGTCGTCCGCCGCGGCGGCCTCGGGCTTCTTGCCGAGGTCGATCTTGGTGGCGTCGGCGTCGCCGGCGGCATCGGTGAGCGAGGAGGCGTCATCCGGTACGACCGGATTCACGGCCGGGCTGACGACCGCGTCCTCATCGGCGGGGTCGTCGCCGTGCACGATGCGGTTGTACTCCGCGTCGTCGAGGACCGCGCCGATGGCGTTCTTCGCATAGACGGCGTGGACGGCGGGGGCAACCTCAAGGATCACGGTGTCGTCGTGGATCTCCTTGACGGTGGCATACATGCCCCCGATGGTCCGGACACCGGTGCCTGGCTGCATCGAGTCGCGCATCTGCGCGGCCTTCTGCTGCTTCTTCTTGGCGGACCGGGTCATCAGGAACATGGCCCCGATGAGCACGATGAAGGGGAGGAGGGTCACGAGACTCACGGGAAGAAACTTCCTTCACACGACCGCGTCGATGAGGCGGCCTATCTACGGGGGTGGGCACGCCGACCTGGAAGGGCGGCATCGGCGGAGTCTAAGCGAGTCCGCATCGATGGAACAACGCCCAGCATCGCACTGTGGTTCCTGCCCGGGGAGTCTCCGCGCCGTCACGCCCCGAACAGACCCGGTTGTCCGCTTGCGCCCGGGGCCTGCCGCGGCGGCAGCAGTCCGAGATGGGACCAGGCGGCGGGCGTGGCGATGCGCCCGCGCGGGGTACGGGCCAGCAGCCCCTCCCGTACGAGGAAGGGCTCGGCGACCTCCTCGACGGTCTCGCGCTCCTCCCCCACGGCCACCGCGAGCGTCGACAGCCCCACCGGGCCGCCGCCGAACAGTTTCAGCAGCGCCCGGAGCACCGCGCGGTCCAGCCGGTCGAGGCCCCGCTCGTCGACCTCGTAGACCGCGAGGGCGGCGGCGGCCACCTCGCGGGTGATCACTCCGTCCGCCTTGATCTGGGCGTAGTCCCGGACGCGGCGCAGCAGCCGGTTGGCGATCCGGGGCGTGCCGCGGGAGCGGCCGGCGATCTCGGCGGCACCGTCGGCCTCGATCTCCAGGTCGAGCAGCTGGGCGGAGCGGTGGAGGACGCGCTCCAGCTCGGCGGGGTCGTAGAACTCCATGTGCGCGGTGAAGCCGAAGCGGTCGCGCAGCGGCGGCGGCAGCAGTCCGGCGCGGGTGGTGGCCCCGACCAGGGTGAAGTGGGGCAGCTCCAGCGGGATGGCGGTGGCGCCGGGGCCCTTGCCGACGATCACATCGACCCGGAAGTCCTCCATGGCCATATAGAGCGTCTCCTCGGCGGGCCGGGACATCCGGTGGATCTCGTCGAGGAAGAGAACCTCGCCCTCCTGGAGGGAGGAGAGAATGGCGGCGAGATCTCCCGCGTGCTGGATGGCGGGGCCCGATGTGATGCGGATGGGCGCCTGCATCTCCGCCGCGATGATCATGGAGAGGGTCGTCTTGCCGAGTCCGGGGGCGCCCGAGAGCAGGACATGGTCGGCGGTCGCGCCGCGGGCCAGGGCGGCCTTCAGGACAAGGTCGAGCTGCTCGCGGACCCGCTCCTGGCCCACGAACTCGCCCAGCGTCTTCGGCCGCAGCGCCGCCTCGACGGCCTGGTCCTCACCGTCGGCGGACGCGCCGACGAGCCGCCCGCCGGCCGGGGGCAGGGTGTCGTCGGCCGCGGTGGGGGTGCTGTCGTCCCAGTTCACTGCGTGTGTGCCTCATGTGGTCGGCGCGGCGGGGCCGCGGGGGTGACTGCGTCGGGCTGGGCGGAGCGTGCGTCGGTCCCATCTGTCTCCACGGCCCTGCGGCACGGTCGTCCTCGGCGTGGACCGAGCCGCGCGGATGCTCCGGGGCGGTCTTCGCCGGTACGGGGGCGCCGACGGTCGGCGCGTCTCGCAGCGGCGGCGGGCCGGGGCGCCCGGGTGGCCGGGCGGCGGTGCGGGGCGGGGATGCTGTCTCATCTCGTACGGTTCAGGCTCTGGAGCGCCGCCTTGAGCAGGACGCCCACCTGGGGACTGTCGGACGCCTCGGCCTGGGGGGTGACCACGGCCACCGCCTCGTCGGCCTCGCGGGTGGCGTAGCCGAGGCCGATCAGCGCGGCATGGAGCTGATCGCGCCACGAGGAGGTGACGGCGGTACCGATGCCCTGGCGTGCCCCGTACGACCCGATGGGCTCGCCGAGGCGGTCTTTCAGTTCGAGGAGGAGCTTCTGCGCGCCCTTCTTGCCGATACCGGGGACGGCGGTGAGCGCCTTCTCGTCGCCGGTCGTGACGGCGATGCGCAGCGCGTCGGGGGTGTGCACGGCGAGCATGGCCTGTGCCAGCCGGGGGCCGACGCCACTGGCGGTCTGGAGCAGCTCGAAGACCTGGCGCTCGTCGTCGTCCGCGAAGCCGTAGAGCGTGAGCGAGTCCTCCCGGACGACCAGGGAGGTGGCGAGCCGGGCCGGCTGGCCGATGCGCAGCTCGGAGAGGGTGTTCGGAGTGCACTGGACGGCCATGCCGACACCGCCGACCTCGATGACCGCGGTGGTGGGGGCGAGGGCGGCGACCGGGCCGCTCACAAAGGCGATCATGCGGTACGGCCTTTCGGTGCGGATGAGCGCGGTGCGGGCGCGGGTGGCGCGGACTCGGGTTGAGCAGGCGCGGGTCGGCCGGGTGGGTGCGATGCGGACGCGGGTCGGGCAGGCGCGCGCGGTGCGGGCGCCTCCGCGCCGGCCGGGGGCCGGGCGGACACCTGCCGGGCGACGGCCTGCTGGAGGCGGTTCTGCGCGGGGGCACGCCAGATATGGCAGATCGCGAGCGCGAGGGCGTCCGCCGCGTCGGCCGGCTTGGGCGGGGCGTCGAGCCGCAGCAGCCGGGTCACCATCGCGCCGACCTGCGCCTTGTCGGCCCGGCCGCTGCCGGTGACGGCGGCCTTGACCTCGCTCGGGGTGTGCAGGACGACCGGGATGCCCCGGCGGGACGCGCAGAGCATGGCGACCGCGCTGGCCTGTGCGGTGCCCATCACCGTACGCACATTGTGCTGGCTGAAGACCCGCTCCACGGCGACGCACTCGGGGCGGTGCTCGTCCAGCCACTGCTCGATGCCCCGCTCGATGGCGACCAGCCGGACACCCAGATCGGCATCGGCGGGAGTGCGGACGACGCCTACGCCGAGCATGGTCAGCGGGCGTCCCGCGACGCCGTCGACCACCCCGACGCCACACCGGGTCAGCCCTGGGTCCACCCCGAGCACACGCACGCCGCCCCTCCTTCGTTCATCTGTTTGTGCAGGCTATCCGCTCGCACTGACAACGCACGCGAAACGGGCCGGCGGGAGTTTCTCCCGTCGGCCCGTCATATCCCTGCGTCCTCGTGTCCGCGTGTCTTCGTGTCCGCGCGTCCTCGCGCCGCGGCACCGCCGCGCCCTGAGTGCGGGTCAGGCGTCGACCTTCTCCATGACCTCGTCGGAGACGTCGAAGTTGGCGAAGACGTTCTGGACGTCGTCGCTGTCCTCCAGCGCGTCGATCAGCTTGAAGATCTTGCGGGCGCCGTCCTCGTCCAGCTCGACCTGCATGGTCGGCACGAAGTTGGCCTCGGCGGAGTCGTAGTCGATGCCCTCGGTCTGGAGCGCGGTGCGCACCGCGACGAGGTCGGTGGCCTCGCTCAGCACCTCGAAGGACTCACCGAGGTCGTTGACGTCCTCCGCCCCCGCTTCCAGGACCGCTCCCAGGACGTCGTCCTCGGTCAGTTCGCCCTTGGGGACGATCACCACGCCCTTGCGGTTGAAGAGATACGAGACCGAGCCGGGGTCCGCCATCGAGCCGCCGTTACGGGTCATGGCGACCCGGACGTCGGAGGCCGCGCGGTTGCGGTTGTCGGTGAGGCACTCGATGAGCACGGCGACACCGTTCGGACCGTAGCCCTCGTACATGATCGTCTCGTAGTCGGCGCCACCGGCCTCAAGGCCCGCGCCGCGCTTGACCGCGGAGTCGATGTTCTTGTTGGGCACCGACTGTTTCTTCGCCTTCTGGATGGCGTCGAAGAGGGTCGGGTTTCCATCGATGTCGGCGCCACCGGTGCGGGCCGCGACCTCGATGTTCTTGATCAGCTTCGCGAAGAGCTTGCCGCGCTTGGCATCGATCACGGCCTTCTTGTGCTTCGTCGTAGCCCATTTAGAGTGGCCGGACATCTGCCTGTCTCCTTCGCGTTACCCACTGCTGCTGCGTTCGGCAGCGATCCTACCGGGATCACGTCACCGGACCGCGCGCACCATGTCTACAAAGAGACCGTGCACCCGGTGGTCTCCGGTCAGCTCCGGATGGAAGGAGGTCGCCAGCGCGTTGCCCTGTCGTACGGCGACGACATGGCCGCCGTACTCCGCGAGGATCTCGACCTCGGCACCGACCGATTCCACCCAGGGGGCGCGGATGAAGACGCCCTCCACCGGGCCGCCGGGGACGCCCTTGAGGTCGACGGCCGCCTCGAACGACTCGTTCTGCCGGCCGAAGGCGTTACGGCGCACGATCATGTCGATCCCGCCGATCGTCTCCTGCTGGGACCGGGGGTCCAGGATCTTGTCGGCCAGCATGATCAGCCCGGCGCAGCTGCCGTAGACGGGCATCCCGGCGCGCACCCGCTCCCTCAGGGGCTCCATCAGCCCGAAGAGGTTGGCCAGCTTGGACATGGTGGTCGACTCGCCGCCGGGGACGACCAGGCCGTCGATCCCGGCCAGTTCCCCGGGCCGCCTGACCGGCCTGGCATCGGCGTCCGCGTCGGCCAGGGCGGTCAGGTGCTCCCGTACATCGCCCTGAAGGGCGAGGACACCGACAACGGGAGCGGTCATCACCAGCCCCGGTTGGCGTAGCGCTCGGCCTCGGGGAGGGTGTCGCAGTTGATGCCGACCATGGCCTCGCCCAGGTTGCGGGAGGCGTCCGCGATGATCTTGGGGTCGTCGTAGAAGGTGGTGGCCTTCACGATGGCGGCGGCGCGCTTGGCCGGGTCGCCCGACTTGAAGATGCCCGAGCCGACGAAGACGCCCTCGGCGCCGAGCTGGCGCATCAGCGCGGCATCGGCGGGGGTGGCCACGCCACCGGCCGAGAAGAGGACCACCGGCAGCTTGCCCAGTTCGGCGACCTCCTTGACCACCTCGTAGGGGGCGCGCAGTTCCTTCGCGGCGGCGTACAGCTCGTTGTTGTCGAAGCCGCGCAGCCTGGCGATCTCGTTCTTGATCTGGCGCAGATGACGGACGGCCTCCACGACATTGCCCGTGCCGGCCTCGCCCTTGGAACGGATCATGGCCGCGCCCTCGCCGATCCGGCGCAGGGCCTCGCCCAGATTGGTGGCACCACAGACGAACGGGGTGGTGAAGGCCCACTTGTCGGAGTGGTTGACCTCGTCGGCCGGGGTCAGCACCTCGGACTCGTCGATGTAGTCGACGCCGAGGGACTGGAGCACCTGGGCCTCGACGAAGTGGCCGATCCGGGACTTGGCCATGACGGGGATGGAGACCGCGTCGATGATCTCCTCGATCATGTTCGGGTCGGACATCCTGGCCACGCCGCCGTCCTTGCGGATGTCGGCGGGGACCCGCTCCAGGGCCATGACGGCCACCGCGCCCGAGTCTTCGGCGATCTTCGCCTGCTCTGCGTCGACGACGTCCATGATGACGCCGCCCTTGAGCTGCTCGGCCATACCGCGCTTGACGCGGGCGGTGCCGGTGGCGGGAGTGTCGGTGGGCTGGGCGGAGAGCGTGCTGGACACGGATGGCCTCACTGGGGATGACGGGAACGGCGGGGATGCTTGCGTCCGACGGTGCGGTGCGTCATCGATGGAACATCCGAGGATCAGTCCAGTGCAAGGGCCAATGAACAGGCGGTGGATCGTTTTGGCTGGTGAGGGGGACGGGATGGGGTGAGTGATCCGTTCGGTGGCGGGGGCTCGCTCATGGACCGTGGCGGGTCGAACCGTGGCGGGTGGGGGGCCAGGCCGTCCGGGGGCTGCCATCCGGGCCGGCGGCCCCGGCCTCACGTACCCGGGCGGTCGGCCAGGGCCGTCGGGGGCTCGTCGTCCATCTCGAAGGCCAGCGGGAAGGGGGCGTGGCCCGCCAGCCGGAACCAGCGGACCTTGCGGTGGCGGCGCAGGGCGCGCGCGGCGCGCACCGCGTCGTTGTGGAACCGCCGGGCCATCGGGACCCGGCGCACGGCCTGCGCCAGCTCGACCGCGGCGTCCTCGCCGCCGGGCACCTCACGTACCTCCTCGATCTGTGCCGCCTCCTCGAACACCGCCCGCAGCGCGGCGCTCAACTCGCTCTCGGCGACCTCGCGCTGCTCCTCCTCCGCCTGGCGGGCGGCGTGGGCGGCCTCGTACAGCACGATCGACGCGGCGGGGTCGAGCACTCCCGAGGTGGCCAGTTCCTGGGTGACCGAGGCGCGGCGCAGGAGTTGGGCGTCGAGGGCGGCGCGGGCGGCGTCGATACGGGTGTGGAGGCGGTCGAGGCGGCCGGCGGTCCAGCTGAGGTAGAGGCCGATGGCGAGGAGAGCGACGAGGAGCCAGATGAGGGTTGCGGTCACGGCGAGCAAGGCTACCTGCGGGGGCTTGGCGCGGTGGCTGCGATGTGGCCGGTCACCTGGGCCGCCCGGTCCTGCCCTGGTGCCCGGTCCTGCCTGGCACCTGGGCCGCCCGGTCCTGTACCTGGGCTGCCCGTGCCGGCCTTGCGCTTGTGCCGCCTGGCGGCCTGCCCCAGACCGTGTGCCCCGGGCCCGCTCAGGTCCCTGGAGCCGGGGCGACACCCCACGACCCGCCCCGCCCGGCCCGGCGCGGGCACCCGCTGGGGCTCTGCCCCAGACCGCCCCCTACGCCTTGCGGCGTGGGGGACCCCCAGCTCCTCAATCTCCCCCAGGGCTCCGCCTGGGAGGTGCCCCCAGGAGGGGCTTGATTTGCTTCCCTTCGCGCCTCAAGTACCGGGGGGTTGATTTACGTCCCTTCGCACCTCAAGTGCTGGGGGGTGACCGGCCCTTACACCTCGACGGAGTCAGAGGCATTGCTCGACCAGCCCTGACACCTCGATCGCCCCGAGGGCTTGTTTCACCAGCCCTGGGTTTGCTTGACCGGCACTCACACCTTGATCACCTAAGGGTTTGTTTTCACCAGCCCCCGCACTCTCAACTGTCAGAGGGCCACCCACGGGACGTGACTCGCTCAGCCGCCGTGTCCCACTCGCCCCGAAACCTCACGCCGCCGGTGGTTGCGCCCCGGGCGCCGGGTGGGGCTGATGGGGTGTCAATTCCGGTGTGTCCGGAGTTCCGGCCCGTCAGGTATTCCGATCCGCTGGGGTCCCCGGACGAAGTCTGGGGGAGTTCGAGGACAGCGTCCGCAGGGCGGGCGGGCCCTCCGGCGGAGGCGCTGGAGCGGGCCGGAGGGCAGTCGGCGGGCGGGCGGGTGGCGAGGGAGCAGGCCCGCGGTGGGGGTCAGTTGCGGGCGAGGCCGAGGCGGGCTCGGAGGCCGGGGCGTTCGTCCGCGGCCACCGAGGCGGCCCCGTCGGTCACCGTCTCGTACACCGCGAGGATGTCCGCGCCGACCGTCGACCAGTCGAAGCGCCGGACGTGCGCGCTGCCCCGCACCCGCAGTTCCTCGCGCCGTACCGGGTCCCCCAGGAGCCGGATCGCCGCCGCCGCCAGTGCCGCCGCGTCCTCGTTGGCGAAGAGTTCACCGGCGGACCCCTGGTCGAGGACCTGGGCGAAGGCGTCGAGGTCGCTCGCCAGTACCGGCGCCCCGGCGGACATCGCCTCGACGAGGATGATGCCGAAGCTCTCGCCGCCGGTGTTGGGCGCGACGTACACATCGACACTGCGCAGCAGCCGCGCCTTGTCCTCGTCGCTGATCATGCCGAGGAATTCGACGCCGGCGCGCATCTCCCTGGGCAGCGAGGCCACCGCTTCCTGCTCGTCGCCACGGCCGGCGACCAGCAGCCGGGTCCCGGGGCGGGCGGCGAGGATCTCGGGGAGGGCCTTCATCAGCACGGGCAGGCCCTTGCGGGGCTCGTCGATACGGCCCAGGAAGCCGATCGTGTCGCCCTGCCACTCCGCCTTCGGCTCGGCCTTCTCGAAGAAGCCGACGTCGACCCCGTTCGGGATGACGACCGCGTCACCGCCGAGATGCTCGACGAGCGTGCGCCGGGCGTACTCGCTGACCGCGATCCGCGCGCTGATCTTCTCCAGCGCGGGCTGGAGGATCGGATACGCGGCGATCATCGCGCGGGAGCGCGGGTTCGAGGTGTGGAAGGTCGCCACGATCGGCCCCTGGGCCGCCCAGCAGGTCAGCAGCCCCAGCGAGGGCGAGGTCGGCTCATGGATGTGGATGACGTCGAAGGTGCCGTCGTGCAGCCAGCGCCGTACCCGCGCGGCGGAGAGGAAGCCGAAGTTCAGCCGGGCGACGGAGCCGTTGTACGGGACGGGCACGGCACGGCCCGCCGAGACGACATACGGCGGCAGCGGGGTCTCGTCGTCGGCGGGGGCGAGTACGGAGACATCGTGGCCGAGGCGGATCAGATGGTCCGCGAGATCTCTGATGTGGAACTGGACCCCGCCCGGTACGTCCCAGGAGTACGGGCAGACGATGCCGATCTTCACGTCCGGCCCTCCCCACCGGAGCGCTGCTCCGGATCTTCGTCGGTGCGGGGCCGCGCATCCCCACCGGCGAGGCGCTCCGGCTCCAGGGTGCTCCGGGGTTCCGGCTCCAGGGTGCTCCGGGGTTCCAGATCCGCGAGCCACAGCCGCTGGAGCATGTGCCAGTCCTCCGGGTGCTCGGCGATGCCGGTGGCGTAGGCGTCCGCCAGGGCCTGTGTCATGGAGGACGTCTTCTCGGCCCGGGTACCTGACCCGGGCACCTCGACGGGTGGATGGATCCGGCCGTGCATCGTGGGTGCCCTGCCGTACCAGAGGGTGACGGGCAGCAGCAGCGCGCCGGTCTGCTGGGCCAGCAGCGCCGGTCCCGCGGGCATCCGGGCCGTCTCGCCGAAGTACTTCACCTCGACGCCCGACTCCGACAGATCGCGGTCGGCGACCAGGCACACCAGACCGCCCGCGCGCAGCCGCCGCGCCAGGGTGCCGAAGGCCGCGCCGCCCGCGTGGGGCAGCACCTCCATACCGAGGCTCTCGCGGTAGGCCACGAACCGGTCGTACAGCGACTCCGGCTTCAGCCGCTCGGCGACCGTGGTGAAGGGGACGCCCAGGGTCCGGGTCACCCAGACGCCCGCGAGGTCCCAGTTGGCCAGGTGCGGCAGCGCGATGATCACGCCGCGTCCTGCGGCGATGCCGTCGGTCAGATAATGGGAGTCCTGGATGCGCACCTGGGCGCGGACCCGGTCCGCGCTCCAGGTCGGCAGCCGGAAGGACTCCATCCAGTACCGCATGTACGAGCGCATCCCGGCCTTCGACAGCTCGGCGAGGCGCTCGGGGCCCGCGTCGGGCACGACCCGGGCGAGATTGGACTCCAGCCGCAGCACCCCCTTGCCGCGCCGCTTCCACGCGGCATCCGCGATGGTGCGGCCGAGGGAGGCGGCGACCGGCTCCGGCAGCCGTTTGACGGCGCCCCAGCCCAGTCCGTACAGCCCGTCGGTGAGGCGGTCGCGCATGGTCACTTCGCCTCGGCCCCGCTCCCCTGGGCGGGCGTGGCCGCGTCGGCCTCGGCGGACTCCCGGCGGACGGTCACCACCCGCTGTCCCAGGGTCACCGCGCTGCCCGCGGCGACGATCCACAGCGCGATCGGCAGCAGCACCTCGATACCGGGCACCCCGAAGGCCCCCAGTCCGGCGAGTCCCGCCGCGACGAGGGAGATCACCAGCCGCTCGGCCCGTTCCACCAGGCCGTTGACGGCGACCGGAAGACCGATCGCCTCACCGCGCGCCTTGGTGTACGAGACGACCTGGCCGCTCGCCAGACAGAAGATCGACACGGCGCACAGCACATTGTCGTCGCCCCGGCCCGCGTACCAGAGCGCGAAGCCGGCGAAGATCGCGCTGTCGGCGACCCGGTCGAGCGTGGAGTCCAGGAACGCCCCCCACCGGCTCGAAATGCCCGCCTGGCGTGCCATGTTCCCGTCGACGAGGTCCGAGAAGACGAACAGGGTGATGACGATCGTGCCCCAGAAGAACTCTCCCCGGGGGAAGAAGACCAGCGCGCCCGCCATCACCCCGGCCGTGCCGATGAGAGTGACCGCGTCGGGGCTCACTCCACGGCGGAGCAGAAATGCGGCGAACGGCGTGAGGACACGCGTGAAGAATGCACGCGCGTACTTGTTCAGCATGGCCTTCCCGGGGTTCGGTGGGCCGTATGGCCCTCGTGGCCACCGGCTGGCCCATCGTAGCCAGGACCGGCACACTCCACCGCCGGGACCCGTCGCGGACCGTCACGGAGCGGGGCCGTCGTACCGAGGTCGCGGTCACCCGGGGGCAGGACCCGTCACTCAGCGCGCACGGCGCGGCCCGGCGGGCGACTGGTGCGACGCCCGGCGGCGCGGCGCGGGGGCGGGCGAGCCCCCGGGCCCCCCGGCCCCGCGCGGTCCGCGCGACGTATGGACGCGCACCGGCCGGAGTGGAAAGCTCGAAAGACGACTGCGGGCATCGCCGGAGCTGCCCCTGGACGCCGGTCCCGAGTCCCTCCGTGGCTCCGTACGAGGCCATATCCATGGTCACCCATGGTTTCCCGCGCCCGCGGCCCCATCTCCTCACCGTGCAATCGAGCGATCGATCGGGAGGCAAGAATCATGGGCGTCAAGGCGAACGCACACCCCGGAGCCGCCGGCAGGGCTACAACGGCCGACCGGCCCTCATCGGTACGGAACGTGGTGCTGGTCGGCCACAGCGGATCGGGAAAGACCACCTTGATCGAGGCCCTCGCCCTCACCGCCGGGGCGGTGAACCGGGCCGGCCGGGTCGAGGACGGCGCGACGATCTCCGACTACGACGAGATCGAGCACCGTCAGCAACGTTCCGTACAGCTGTCCCTGGTCCCCGTCGAATGGGGCGGGTGCAAGATCAATCTGCTGGACACCCCCGGATACGCCGACTTCGTCGGGGAGCTGAGGGCCGGTCTGCGAGCCGCGGACGCGGCCCTTTTCGTGGTGTCGGCAGCCCAGGAGCCCGAGGCGGTCGCGGGCGCGACCCGCATGGTGTGGGAGGAGTGCGCGGCGGTCGGGATGCCCCGGGCGATCGTCGTCACGCATCTGGAGACCGCGCGCACCGGCTACGAGGAGCTGACCCGGGTCTGCTCGGGCATCTTCGGCCGCGACGACCCCGACGCCGTACTGCCGCTGTATCTGCCGCAGTACGGCACCCCCGGCCCCGACGGCCACACACCCGTCACCGGACTCGTCGGGCTGCTCTCCCGGAAGATCTACGACTACTCGTCGGGCGAGCGCAAGGAGACCCCGCCCGACCCGGAGCAGGCGCCCCTGATCGAGGATGCCCGCAACCGGCTGATCGAGGGGATCATCGCCGAGAGCGAGGACGAGAGCCTGATGGAGCGCTATCTCGACGGCGCCGACATCGACGTCGAGACCCTCATCGAGGATCTGGAGAAGGCCGTCGCCCGGGGCATCTTCCACCCGGTCCTGGCCGCCGCCCCCGCGGCGGAGGGCGCCCGCCAGGGCCTGGGCACGGTCGAACTGCTGGAGCTGATCACCGGCGGCTTCCCCACCCCGCTGGAGCCCGAGTGCCCCACCGTCACCACCCCGGGGGGCGCACCCCGGCCCCGGGTCGTCTGCGACCCCGATGGACCGCTGGTCGCCGAGGTCGTCAAGACCGCGTCCGACCCGTATGTCGGGCGGATCTCCCTCGTCCGCGTCTTCTCCGGCACCCTGCGCCCCGACGAGACCGTGCATGTCTCCGGGCACGGGCTCGCCGACCGGGGACATGAGGGGCAGGATCTCCGCGAGGCCGACGAACGCGTCGGGGGCCTCTCCGTCCCCTTCGGCAAACAGCAGCGCCCTCTGGGGCATGTCTTCGCCGGAGATCTCGCCTGCGTCGCCAAACTGACCCGGGCGGAGACCGGCGACACGCTCTCCGCCAAGGACGACCCGCTGCTGATGCGGCCGTGGACGATGCCCGACCCCCTGCTGCCGCTGGCCATCCAGGCGCACAGCAAGGCGGACGAGGACCGGCTCTCCCAGGGTCTGTCCCGGCTGGTCGCCGAGGACCCCACCATGCGGCTGGAGCAGAACCAGGCCACCCACCAGGTCGTCCTGTGGTGTCTGGGCGAGGCCCATGCCGATGTCGCCCTGGAGCGGCTGCGCAGCCGCTACGGCGTCCAGGTCGACGTGGTCCCCCACAAGGTGTCGCTGCGCGAGACCTTCGGCGAGCCGTCGGCCGGGCGCGGGCGGCATGTGAAGCAGTCCGGCGGCCACGGCCAGTACGCGATCTGCGAGATCGAGGTCGAGCCGCTGTCCCCGGGCTCCGGCGTCGAGTTCGTCGACAAGGTCGTGGGCGGCGCGGTGCCCCGGCAGTTCATCCCGTCCGTCGAGAAGGGCGTACGGGCCCAGGCGGCCCGGGGCGTCGCGGCCGGCTACCCCCTCGTCGACATCCGCGTCACGCTGCGCGACGGAAAGGCCCATTCGGTCGACTCGTCCGACGCCGCCTTCCAGACGGCGGGCGCGCTCGCCCTGCGCGAGGCCGCGGCGGACAGCCGTATCCATCTGCTGGAGCCGGTGGCCGAAGTCCGGGTACTGGTTTCGGACGAATACGTCGGCCCGGTGATGAGCGATCTCTCCGGACGGCGCGGCCGCGTCGTCGGAACCGAGCAGTCCGCCGGTTCCCGCACCCTTGTACGGGCCGAGGTCCCGGAGATCGAGATCGGCCGGTACGCGGTCGATCTGCGCTCCATCTCGCACGGTACGGGCCAGTTCAGCCGCTCGTACGCCCGTCATGAACCGATGCCGCCACAGGTCGCCGACCAGGTCAGGGAGCGGTCCGGCAACGGCTCGTAGCGCATGGCCGCGAGCGAGCCGCCCGCCCATCTCCCGGTGGGCGGGCGGCAATTCGCCGCTCCCGGGGCAAAGTCCCCTGCCGAAGACGACGTGGCCCCGATACGCTGAGGTGCCCAGCTCAGCATGTGTTCAGCATGTGTGCGGGGCGCGGTCGTCGGGAACAGGCCGCAGAGCGGACGCGGAGCGGTGATGGGGGCGGTAAGTGACGAGCGACGGTTTCGATTTCAGTCCCGGAGCACAGGTCCCGCTCATGGGCTCGGCGGGACAGACCGCGGCGACGCATGCGCTCGCCTCGGCCGCGTACCGTGACAGCCCGGTGGCGGACATCCTCAAGGCCAACAGCGAGTGGCACAAGTCCGAGGTGACCAAGGGCAAGGTCTCCCTCTTCGAGCCGAATCTCGGCGAGGCGTTCTCCCGTGCCGTGCAGCTGCGGATGCTGGGCGGGGCGCGGGCGGCGCTGATCCAGTCCTTCGGCACCGAGCCCCAGACGGTGGTCGAGCACTGCCTCGCCGCCACCCGTATCCGCAAGGAGCGCGACTCCAGACTGACCGGCATCATGGCCGTGTTCGGGCTGCTCTTCCTGCCCGGACTGCTGCTGTGGATGGCGGTCTTCCAGCTCCGGCGGACCATCGCGGGCGCCCAGAACAAGCGGGCGGGGGCGCTCGGCACCCTGCTGCTGGTCGCCATCGGCGGCCTCGCCGTGATCTTCCTGATCCGGCTGCCGTTCACCGGCTTCCTGGGGTACTACCTGCGCGGAATGATCGTCGCCCCGGTCGTCGGCTGGTTCCTCGCCCAGCGCGTCTGCGAGGCCACCGCCAAGGATCTGCGCGCCCGCTGGGACGGTCTGCTCTCGGGCGGCGGCGTCGGTGCCAAGGTGCCCGAGGCGGTGCCGGGCAACCCCGGCGAGACCAACCGCGAACAGCTGCGCCAGGGGCTGGAGAAACTCACCGCCGAACAGCGCTCCAATGTGGTCTTCTACGCCGGCCCCAAGGGGATACTCGGCATGGGCACCCGGTGGGGCAGCTGGCAGCTCGCCGAGGATCTGGTCTCCAGGGAGCCGGGCAAGGAGATCAACCAGTTCCGCAGCTTCGACGTCATAAGGGCGATCCACGACAAGCTGAAGCTGCTGGAGCGCGGCCCGCTGAACTCGGGCGGCTTCCCCACCCCGTCGGTCAAGCACTGGATCGTCTCCCCCGTCGGCGAGAACGCCGGAGCGGTCTCCCGGCCCGAAGGCCAGGACGTGGAGACCTTCCAGGTCAAGGGCCATGAAATACAGCGGATCTGCAACCACCAGCAGTTCGGCGACGGCAATCGCCACTATCTGGGCGTGCAGTTCACCCTGTGGGACGGCCAGTTGGTGATCACCATGATGATCACCGTCACCGTGCTGCACGAGACCCTGCGCATCGAGGTCACCGGACACTCCCTCGGCCCGGTCCACGGACTGTTCACCACCGCCTCATCGCCCAAGACCGTCACGGTCAACAAGACCATCCGGTTCTGGGAGACCCGCACCCGCACCCTGCCCCTGGTGGAGGCGTCCGAGGTGGTACGCCTCGCGGTCCGGGCCCCCTTCACCTGGTACCCGCCGCTGCTCGACTTCCTCGGCGGCAAGCTGGTGCTGCCCGAGCCCTTCGGGCTGCGCCACGCCTGGGCGGACAAGCCCTGGCGCCACCGGTTCATGGCGGACGACGCGATGCGCGCCGCCACCCCCGTGCTGCGGGTGGCCCACGCGGCGGCGATAAGGGTGCTGGAGGAGAACGGCGTCGACACCGAGCGCTTCGGGAACCGCTCGATGGCCGTCAGCGGAGTCATCCAGGACCCGGCACCCCGCAAGGCCGACGTCTACGACGCCTGACCGGAGCACAGCACAGTACGACGCGAATGGGCGGGGCCGGAGCGGCCCCGCCCTTTCGTCTGCGTACGGTCGTACGGTCGTACGG